>VAXX01000194.1 GCA_005885115.1 Actinomycetota bacterium
CCCGGCGACCAGCACGTTGGACACGAACGACACGACGAACTGCTTGTCGTCGAAGATGCCGTCCAGCTTGGCGCGGATCCCGCCGAACACCGCGTCCAGCGCCGCGACCACGGCGATCGGCAGGTACGGCTGGAGGACGAGCGGTACCGACGGCTCGAAGATCGCCCCGAGCACGACTCCGACCAGCAGCGCGAGTACCGCGAACATTCAGTGCCCTCCCGGGGACGACGGTACGGGGGTTCCCGGTGAGCCGGACGGCGGGGTCGACGGTGACTGGCTGGGCACCGGGCGGGCGTAGTGCAACTGCGGATCCGGCGCCGCCGCCAGGGTCAGCTCCCCCTTGCGGTCCACCGCCACCTGCATCCCGTACTGGCTGGCCAGCGCCCGGAACAGTTGACCGGTGCGGGAGTCGTTGAACCGCCGGTCCAGGTCCTCCGGGCCGATCGCGGTGACCAGGTACGGCGAGGAGATGGGCCGGAAGTCGACCAGGATGGTGCTGCCGGCGGTCCGGATCGTCGAGATCGCGCTGAGCCGTTCCCCGTTGATCGAGATGGCCTCGGCGCCGTCGCGCCAGAGTTCGTTGGTGACCCGCTGGAGGTCCCGGTCGAGCACCACGCCCAGGTTCTTCCCGGTCGGCTTGCCGGTCACCGGGTCCACCGGCGGGGCGGCGTCGCCGAGCCGCACGACCGTACCGGGGCCGCGCACCTTGCCGGTACCGGTGGCCAGCTCCAGCCGATCGATGGCACCCGCGTCGGTACCGGCGGCGGCCAGGGCGGCGTCGCGCTCCTTGGACACCTCGTCGCGTAGCCGGTCGGCCTGCTGCTGGAGCAGGTCCGTCTCGTGCTGGCGGTCGCGTACGTCGGTGACCAGGCCGGCCCGGACCCGGCTGACCTCGGGCCGCCCGGCGACCGTCTGGTGGTACGCCACGACGAGCAGGAACCCGGTGGCCACGAGCACCAGTCCCCGGGCGAGTTGGCCGGTCAACCGGCGGCGCCACGGGTCCGGGCCGCGCTGCGCCCGGCGGCGGGCCGCCTCGGCGTACCCGGCGTCGAGGGAGTTGCGGAACATCTCGGTCAGGAAGTCGGAGGCGGGTGGGCGTTCGATCACGCCTGCGCCGCCTCTCGGGTCGTCGCCGCGCGGACCAGCCGTACCGTCTGGACCACGTACAGGACCCCGGCGGCCCAGTACAGGGCCAGGCCCCACCAGGCCAGCGCCCAGCCGATCGGGCCGGCGACCGGGGCGGCACCGGTACTGGCCGGGGCCAGCAGGAGCACCGGGAAGCCGAACAGCAGGATGAAGGTCGCGGTCTTGCCCAGGTAGTGCACGGGCAGCGGGCCGTAGCCGTACCGGCGCAGCACCGCCAGGCAGCCGATCAGCAGCAGCTCGCGCAGCAGCAGCGCGGCGGTGAACGACCAGGCCACCACGCCACCGACGGTGAACGCGATCAGGGTGGCCAGGATGTAGAGCCGGTCGGCGAGCGGGTCCAGCAGCTCGCCGAGCCGGCTGACCTGCTGCAACCGCCGCGCGAGGAAACCGTCGACCCAGTCGCTGGTGCCGCCCAGGGCCAGGACCGCGACGGCCCAGCCGTAGCGGTGCGGGACCAGGAACAGATACAGGAACAGGGGTACGCCCAGCAGCCGGGTGAAGCTGATCATGTTGGGTACCGTCAGGACGCGGCCGGAGGCCTGTGCCGTCATCGCCGAGCCCCCTCCCCCCGGGCCCCCTCCCCTGGACGTGGCCCCAGTGCTGCCGTGCACTCTATCCGACCGGCCCGGTCCACCAGCGGCGCCACCAGGCAACCCGCCCGACGCGGGAGCTGACCGGGGCGGCCGGTGCCGTGATAATGTCCAGCGTCGACGCACCTGGGGGGATCACGCCGGCAACCTGCCTGAAAGCTGGGCAGAACCTGGCCGTTGGAAAGGTCCATGTCCGATGCTCGTTGACGCCCCCACGCAGGTGAGCGGGCCGGGCGGTGGCCCGGTCCCGGATGCCGTCGAGGATGCCCAGGTCATGACGACGGACGCAGCGACCCGGCGGAGGTGGCCGGTGCGGCGCGCGGACCTGCTGGCGATCGGTGGGTACCTGCTGGGCGGCCTGTGGTTGACCGCGCACCTGTGGCGGCACGTCAACGGCCGGGTGCTGGCCGCGTACCCGCCCGACCAGTACCAGTTCGAGTACTGGCTCAGCCATGCCGTACGGGTGTTCACGCACGGCGAGAACCCGTTGTTCACCCACCAGCTCAACGCGCCCGACGGCGTGAACATGGTGGCCAACACCTCGACGTTCGCGCTGACCCTGCCGTTGCTGCCGGTGACCATGCTGTTCGGGCCGGCGGTCGCGTTCGGGCTGATGGTCATGCTGGCGCCGGTGAGCACCGCGGTGGCGTGGTACTGGCTGTTCTCCCGGCGGCTGACCGACAGTTGGCCGGTCGCCCTGCTCGGCGGGGCGTTCTGCGGGTTCGCGCCGGGCCTGATCTCGCAGGACAGCGCGCACCCCAACATCGCCGCCCAGTTCGTCGTACCGCTGATCTTCTGGCAGGTGTCCCGGCTGGCGTACAGCCGGCACCGGATCCGCGACGGGCTGGTCCTGGGCCTGCTGGTGACGTACCAGATGTTCCTCAACCAGGAGATCGTGCTCATCACCGCGCTGGCCTGTCTGGTCTTCTTCGGCTTCTGGGCGGCGAGCCGGTGGACCCAGACGCGGGCCCTGCTGCCGGGGTTCCTGGTCGGGCTGGGCACCGCCACGGTCGTCGCGCTGGCGCTGCTGGCGTACCCGCTGTGGTACCAGTTCGCCGGTCCGCAGCACTACGCCGGCCTCGGGCCCGGGGCGTACGGGTTCGGCACGGACCTCGCCTCGTTCACCGCGTACTCCAGCACCTCCCTGTCCGGGGACGCGGGGGCCGTCCACCTGGCCACCAGCGCGACCGAGGAGAACGCCTTCTTCGGCCCGGCGCTGCTGGCGGTCGCGGTGCTGGCCGCGGTGCTGTTCTGGCGGCGCCTGCTGGTCCGCGCCACGGTCGTCACCGCCCTGGTGCTCGCGGTGCTCTCGATCGGCGCGTGGGTGCGGGTGGCCGGCCACTACGTGTGCCACTGCGGTCCGCTGATGCCGGTGCGGCACGTACCGATCGTGGACTCGGTGATCGCGACCCGGATGACGCTGGCGATGGTCCCGGCGATCGCCGTGCTGCTCGTGCTGCTGCTGGACCGGATCCGGCAGTACCCGGGCCTGTCCCGGGAGATGAAGGTGATCGCGATCGTGGCGGTCCTGGCCACCCTCGCGCCGACCGCGCCGCTGCCGATCAAGGTGGTGAACCGGCCGGCGGTGCCGCGGTTCTTCACCTCCGGCCAGTGGCGGTCGTACGTGCCGGCCGGTCGGTCGGTGGTGAGCGCGCCGGTGGCCGGTCACGAGAACATGCAGCCGATGCAGTGGGACACCGCGGCGCACCTGGACTTCCCGATCGTCGGCGGCTACTTCCTCGGGCCGGACCCGACCACCGCGCGCCGGATCGGCATGTACGACGCGCCACCCCGGGCGACCGCGAATCTGGCGGGCCTCGGTCGTGGTGCTGACCCCCGGCCAGCCGTACGCCGACCAACTGCGCCGGGCCACCTCGGACCTGCTCGACACCCAGCCGCGCTGGGTCGGCGGGGTATGGGTCTGGGACGTCCGTCCGCTGTCCTGACCGCCGGCCCGTCGCCGAGCGGGACTCCCGGAACTGGTCTACGGTTAGCCGGTCAATGACCGGAAGGACACCGCGTGGCAACCCCCCAGTCCGTGGAGGACCTCGGACCCGGTGATCACGCCTGCCTGACCTTCTCCGACCCGGAGGAGCGTCTGGACATCCTGGCCGCGTTCGTCCGCGCCGGCCTGGACCAGGGGCACAAGGTGCTGTGCTTCACCGACTCGGTACCGCCCGACCGGCTGCCCGTCGAGCTGGAGACCCGGGCGGTGTCCGCGCTGGACGCCATCGCGCGCGGCCAGTTGTCCGTCGAGGGCAGTGACGGCACGTGGCTGGCCGACGGGGGCCCGTCGGCGCGGCGCATGGTCGACCTGCTGGTCCGGCAGCTCGAGTTGGCCGCCCGTCAGGGGTACCCGGTGCTGCGGATGACCGCTGACATGTGCTGGGCCAGCCGGCCGGTGATCGGGACGGACCAGTTGCTGGCCTTCGAGTCGGCGGTCGACGCGCTGTTCTCGGACGGGCGGCTGTCGGCGATCTGCCAGTACGACCGGGACAGTTTCGACGCGGTGACCCTCGCCTTCGCCGCCGCCGCCCACACCCGGGCGGTGGCCGGCACGGTGTACCACGACGACCCGCTGCTGCGGATCTGCCGCCAGCACAGCCCGCCCGGCATCCGGGTGGCCGGGGAGATCGACTTCACCCGCGCCGAGCCGCTGACCCAGGCGATCAGCGAAGCGCTCCGGCTGGACCGCGACATCCACGTCAACCTGGTCCAGTTGCGGTACATCGACGCCGCCTGTGTCTCGATAATCCGGCAGGCCGCCGCGAGCCTCCCCCCGAACCGGAACATGATCGTCAGCTGCCGGGGCCTGGTCCACGAGATGTTCCGCCTGCTCGGCACGACTGACGCCGACGCCCTACGGGTACAGATGGCCCATGGCCAGCCGTGACGCCCGCTCGAACGGCGGCCGTGGCGGGACGAGCGGCCCGGACGAGATCGCGTTGGAACAGCACTTCGACCGGGATGACCTGTACGCGTTGCGGGCCGCCGTGGCGGCGCACGCCGCACACCTCGGCGCCCCGCCCGAGCGGGTCGCCCACGTCGTGATCGTGGCGAGCGAGCTGGCCAGCAACGCGGTCCGGCACGGTGGCGGCGGCGGCCGGCTGCGGCTGTGGCGGACTGACGGCCGGGTGTGCTGCGAGGTCCGCGATGCCGGGCCGGGACTGGCCGACCCGGGCGCCGGTACCGTCCCGCCCTCGACGCTGGCCCCCGGTGGCCGGGGCCTGTGGATCGTCCGGCGGCTGGCCACCGACGTACGGATCGAGAGCGGCGGGTACGGCACACAGGTCACCGCCGTACTCCCGCTCGACCCGGCCTGAGGTCAGCCGCCCGTCGGCTCGGCCACCGTCACCGCTCAGCCACCGTCACCGACCGGCTGAGGAAGCGCGCGTACCGGTCGGCGGCCGCTCCGAGGGCTTTGCGCTGGGTGGCGGTGAGTGGGGCGTACAGGGCCGGGTGGATGGTCACCGCGTCCTTGGCGAGCGTGCGCTTCCAGTGACCGGCGACGTGCGGGCCGAACAGCAGCGTCAACGTGTAGGGCGGCCGGTCGCTGATCGGCCGGGCGGTGCCGGCGGTGTCCATCAGGTACCGGGTCTCGCCGTACCCCATGACGTACTCGTCGTAGCCCTGTAGCAGGTACGCCACATCGGGCCCGGTCGACCGTGTCGGCGGCGGTTCGGCGAACCAGTACGTCCGCCCGTCCAGCTCCAAACGCTGAAGGTGCCCGGACACCAGGTCCAGTGCCCGGTTCACCTGCGCCACGGTCAGGCTGGCCCAGGCGGCGAGGTCCTTCGCGGTGGCCGGACCGTGGCCGGTGAAGTACCGCAGGGTGAGCTCGGCCAGGGCCGCGTCCGGGCCCAGCCGCCGGGCCTGCGGCGCCCGCTCCTCCAGCAGCGCGTACGTGTGCTGCGCGCCGCGGGGCGGGCCGCTGCAGATCACCCCTTCCAGCTCGGCGTGCATCACGAGCAGGGTCAACCGCAGCCCGCCGGGGTCGACCCCGGCGGCGGCGAGGACCGCGCCGATCTCCTTGCGGGTCAAGGACTTCCCGCCGCGCAGCGCGTCGCCGATCAGGTCGGTGGCCCGCTCGCGGACCGGCTCGTCCAGGCCCTGCTGCCGGTACATGAAGGCGTTGAGCTGCTGGACCCGGGGCGCTGTCGCGCGAAGCAGCCAGCCGATGTCCTCGGGCAGGACGAAATGCCAGGTGGGGCGCAGGACATGGGTACGCAGGATGGTGCCCTCGGCGTACGCCCGCTCCAGATCGGCGTCGCGGACGCCGGTACAGCGGATGCCGATCGACCACTTCGCCGGCCCGTAGTCCTGCGACTGCACGGCGCCCAGCCAGCGCACCGCCTCCTCGGGCGCGCCGAACCCCGGACCGGCCAACCGCAGGGTACGCAGCCGCCAGCGGGCCAACTCCCGGACGTCCACTACAGCGGGGTCACGTACGCGCCGGTGATGCCACCGTCGACCACGAACGCCGACGCGGTGACGAAGCTGGCGTCGTCGCTGGCCAGGAACGCGACCGCGGCGGCGATCTCCTCGGGCTGGGCGAACCGCCCCATCGGTACGTGCACCAGCCGCCGCGCCGCCCGCTC
>VAXX01000195.1 GCA_005885115.1 Actinomycetota bacterium
AAGGTGGTCGCGCCGATCGGCGCGATCATGAACTCCTGGATGTCGACGTTGGAGTCCGCGTGCGCGCCGCCGTTGAGGATATTGAGCATCGGTACGGGCAGCAGATGCGCGTTGGGCCCGCCCAGGTACCGGAACAGGCTCAGGCCGGTGGACTCGGCCGCGGCGCGCGCCACGGCCAGGGACACCCCGAGGATCGCGTTGGCGCCCAGCTCGGACTTGTCCGGGGTGCCGTCCAGGTCGAGCAGCTTCTGGTCGATGGCGCGCTGGTCGGTCGCGTCGTACCCGACGATCTCCGGGAAGATCCGCTCCTCGACGTTGTCGACCGCCTTCTCGACGCCCTTGCCGAGGTACCGGCTCTTGTCGCCGTCGCGCAGTTCCAGGGCCTCGAAGGCGCCGGTGGAGGCGCCGGAGGGTACGGCGGCACGGGCGATCGTGCCGTCGTCCAGCCCGATCTCGACCTCGACGGTCGGATTGCCGCGCGAGTCCAGGATCTCGCGGGCGACGATTGCCTCGATGGTGGCCACTGTGGTCTCGCTCCTCGCTGTCGGTCGGCCCGCGCCGCTGCGGCCGGGGCTACGCCCTTTCCCGAGCCTAGCGAGCGACCGGGTCGCGGGTGGCACCGACCCGGCGGCCGGCGCCGGCCGACATTTGCCGCGAGGGCGACAACCCGATTGCGTACCGGCGCCCGGGCGGCCAGGCTGACGGCATGCCCTCCACGCCGTTGCGTGCCGGTTTACTCTGGTGCGCGCTGGTCCTGCTGCTCACCGGGTGCGTGAACACCGGGGAGGCGGCCGGCGGGCGGGTACAACTGGTCAGTGACCTGGCCACCCGCCTGGACCGGTCGGCGACGCTGACGTACACGGCGGTGTACGCGCTGCCGCAGGGCGCGACCGCGACGATCAGTCAGGCGCAGGATCCGGGCCGGGCGGCGTACGGGTACCCGGGCGGGAAGCTGATCCTGACCCCGGACGAGACGGCGGACTGCCGGACCGACGGGGCGACGACCTGTACGCTCACCCCGCCGCCGGCCCCCGGTACCGATCCGGCGACGGCACTCATCGACGGGATCGCGGTACGCGGGCTGATCGCGCCGACCATGGTGGTACCGCTGCTGACCGCCGCGGCGCTGGACGGCGACGCGCTGGTGACCACCCACGACACCACGCTGGCCGGGCAGAACGCGACCTGCGTGAAGATCAGCGGGGTACGCAACGCGGCCGCCTCCGAGTTCGACGTGTGCGTGACGACGGACGGGGTACTGGCGAGCTTCGCCGGTACCGTCGCTGGCGCCCGGGTGGACATCCACCTCGACCGGTACGACCAGACGGTGGCCCCGGGCGCGTTCGACCTTCCGGCCGGCGCCCGGATCGTCGACCAGCGCCCGAAGTGAGGCGGGGCCCGGAGAAACCGGGGCCCCGCCTGGCACCTCAGCCCTGCGCCGGGACGATCTCCCAGGCGTCGTTGTCGCCGTGCTGCTGGTTCCAGAACAGCCGCCAGCCGTCCCGGAACAGCTTGGGCTCCTTGGCCCCGAGGATGCCACCCGGGGTCGGGTCGCCGTCGGAGTAGTGGATCCCGGTGATCTCGTTGTCGCCCTCGTTCTGGAATCCGTTGCCCACCGCGCCGAGCAGGTTGTCCTCGGTCGCGGACGGGTCGCGCCCCTCGGCCAGGAACCGCACCGGCTGCGCGCCGTGCGGGTAGTCGGCGTCGGTGGCGAACAGGTATCCGGAGTCGAACGCGGCCCGCTGCGTGTGGACGGTGTCGCCGGCGTCCTCGACGAACGCGACGTGCTTGGTGTCCAGGAACGTCACGTTGTCGAACCCGGTGTGCGCCTGGTCGCCGGCGTAGAACAGGCTCAGGGTACCGGTGTCGGCGCCGGGCCGGTCCTGGGTCAGCGTGAAGATGCCGCCCCAGCCGCCGTACGAGGCGTTGGCGGAACTGAGCACGTTGGTGTCGCCGGTGGCGTCGAAGAAGAACTCGCGGAAGTTGCTGCCCGGGCGGAACTGCCCGTTCTCCGGCCGCTTGAACGGGGTGGCGCCGGCTGCCTTGGCCAACGCGTTGGCGTCGAAGGGCTTCCCGCTGGTGTCCACCGCCGTGTCGTGCACGGTGACCCACCGGGTCGCGAACGCCGGCCCGTAGTTGCCGAGGTCCTTCTGGTCGTCGGTGAACGCGCCACCGTCGGGGTGGGCGGCGTCGACGGGCTGGAAGGTGATCGGCTGCCCGGTACGCCGCGAGATGACCTGCAGGGCCTCCAACGTGCCACCCTTGGTCAGGTCGGTCTTGTCGGTGAGCACCAACCGGTACAGGAAACTGTTGGGGTTCTTGGCTTTGGTGCCCACGGCGCTGCCGCCGACGTCCTCGACGATCCACAGGTTGCCGTCGGAGTCGTTCTGGATGCCCTCGTACCCGCCGCGTCCGGTCACCGCCGAGACGTCCTGCACGGTCGAGTTGAGGTCCGGCGTGGCCTGGAGTACCGAGGCGTTGCCGCCGCTCTCGGTGGTGAACAGCAGCCGCCGCGCCCACGGGTCCCAGGTGGAGCCGTCGATGTCCGGGATCGGCGTGCCGTCGACCTGGGTGGTGGCCAGCAGCGTCACCCGGTGCGCGTCGTCGGCGTCCAGGTTGATCCGGGTGAGGTACCCGGGGCTGCCGGTCTCGTGGCCCTGGTACAGGAAGTGCGTGCCGTAGTCGTAGTGCGGGTCGGCGCCGTGCAGCCCCCGCAGCCGCAGGTACGTGTTCTTGTCCGGCTCGGTCTTGCTGGCCTCCACGTTGTGGCCGGGGGCCTGGGTGACCGCCGGATCCGGTACCAGCGTGGGCGCGTCGCCGTCGTAGCCGTAGTACGGTACGGCGCCGGTCGGGTTCTCCAGCTTCATCGAGCCCTGCGCCACCGGGTGCTCGGTGAGCCCGGGCGAGAGCACGTTGGGCGCGGTGACCCCGCGCGCGTCGACGACCGCCGGTACCGAGGTCAGTCGGGTCAGTTCGTGGCTGGCGTCGGCCGGGCTGCCGGAGAGCGTCACGGTCAGCCCCGCGACGCCGAGCCCGGCAACGGCGACCACGAGCCGCCGTTTCATGGTTGGCATGTGCGATCCTTCCGAAGGGGTGGACGATCGCCAGTCAAGGGACCACGGTCGTACCCTGTGGACCGCGGGGGTGGCCGGGCGGTGGCGCCTTCGTGAACGGTTCGCTCAGCCGCCCATCCGTTCAGCCGCCCGTCCGGTCAGATCCCCAGGAGGGTACGCACGTGGCGGGGCGGCGGGGAGCCGTGCGCCAGCATCGCGTCGTGCCAGTCCCGGACCGCGGTACCCGTCGGGCGGGCCGCCGCGATCGCGGCCACCTCGGTGTACCCGACGAAGTAGGTGGACAGCTGCGCCGAGGTGAGCAGCGCCCGGCGCCACTTCCCGGCCGCCTCGCCCTCCTCCTGGAATCCGCGCCGGGTCATCAGGTCCATCGCGTCCGCTTCGGTCATCCCGTCGCAGTGCACCGCCTGGTCGATGATCGCGTTAAGGGTCATCCGCAACTGCATCTTGAGCTGTTGCAGGCGTACCGGCAGCCCGCCGAAGCCGCGCTCGACCATGGCCTGCTCGGCGTACACGGCCCA
>VAXX01000001.1 GCA_005885115.1 Actinomycetota bacterium
CATCACGGCAAACCATGGCGAGCCTGCTCCCACGTGGAGAAAACAGGGCATTGACCGACGTGTATCGGTCGGAGTAACGTCCCGGTCCAACTGTAAAACTTCCTTACAGTGATTGGCCCCACCACCCCGGACCGGCCCCGTCAGGTCGCCGATGTGAGCCGTCGCCGGTGCTTCCCTGTCCCCGATCTGGAGGTGCCATGAGGAAACGCGTCCTGATCGCGGCGATCGCCGCCCCGATCATCGCGGCCGCCGTCGTACTGACCGGCACGAGCTTCGCCGCGACCGCACAGGCCAGCAGGACCCAGAAGATGTACGTCACGCTGTACGGCTGGCCGGACAACTCGCCCCCCGGTGACGGCACCGCGTTCGGCTCCGGCCACGCCGGCGGCGTCGGTACGTTCGCGAAGCCGATCACGTTCGCCACGGACCAGCACGAGCTCAAGCCCGGCACCAAGGTCTATTACCCGTACCTCAAGCGCTACTTCATCATGCAGGACGAGTGTGTCGCGTGTGACCACGACTGGTCGAAGAGGAAGTGGCACATCGACCTGTGGATCGGTGGCAAGGGCGAGAACAAGGGCAAGGTCATCGCGTGTGAGGACGCGCTCACCCGGTCCGGCCCGGTGATCATCAACCCGCCGTCCAACGAACCGGTGAGCACCACGCCGCTGTTCAAGGGCGGCAAGTGCTACCACCCGTAGGTCCCGCACCGCTCAACTGAGGTCCGCCGGTCGTCAGACCGGCGGACCTCAGTTGGTCCGCCGGTCTGACGTCGGTCGTCGCTCGCCCGGCCACCAGCAGATGGCAGCGTTACCCTCCGTGCTGCGCCAGCCTTGGGGATGACGTTGACGGCGGAGCACTGAGCCGCCTTTCGATCCATTCGCCGGCAGAGGTGGCTATGCGCGCCATTGACCCGGGGCGCGTGACAGCGCCGGCCGCGTCGAAGGTGTGGTTGGCGGCGGGGATCTCCACCAGCTCGATCTCGGGCGGGAGTGCCGGGAACTGGTCGGGTCGGCCGAATGGATCGCTGCCACCCTGGATGACCAGGGTCGGCCGGCCGGTGGCGAGCAGTTCGCGGGCGCTGCCCGGGCCCAGCAGCGGATAGGCCAGCGCCAGCACGGCGCGTGCGCCGAGTTCGACGGCGGTGCGGCAGGCGACCTGGGCGCCGGCGCTGCGGCCGCCGGCGATCATGGGCAGTCCCATGCCTGCGGCCGACGCCCAGACCGCGGTCCACGCCGCGTCGAGGGACGCTTCGTCCGCCGCGGCCCGGTTACCTTCGAGCCGGTACGGCTGGGTGACCAGGCCGACGAGGACCCCTCGTAAGGGCAGGGCCGTGGCGAGCGCCTGCAGGTCGGGTGCCTCGACGCCGGTCGCGGAGCCATGTCCGAGCAGCGCAACCGCCCTTGCGTTTCCGTCGGGCGGGTGCCACGTGATGCGCGCCTTGCCCACGGGGGTGTCGACGAGTTCGGTTGTCATGAGGCCTTCCGTGCGGTGCGGGCGTACTCCGATAGGAATTGGGCGGTCCGGGTGGCCACGGCCCCGCCTGGGATGACGTGGCCACCGGCGTGTTCGATGACGAGCGGATCGGTGAACCGGTCGGCGAGCAGCAGCGAATCGCGTTTGGGCACGATCACGTCGCCGCGGCCGATGATGTGTACCGAGGGGATCCTGAGCTTGTGCTGGAACAGCCTCGCGTGCTGAGGGAGGTTGCTCGTGAACCCGCCGACCATGATGGCGAAGCCGAAATCCGCCACGGGCCGCGGATGTTCGCTCTCGCGTACCGCGGCCAGCAGCCCGGTGAGGGCGGCGCCCTGGCTGAAGCCGAAGATGCCGTCGAAGGGCGGGCCGGAACTCATCAGGGCGCCGACCCAGTCGCGGGTACGCTCCCATCCGCTGAACCCCTCGTGCCACCAACCGAAGTCGCGTACGGACAACGACGGCGCGTCGACGAACACCAGCTCGACATCCGACGGGAGCGCGGACGCCAGTGGCGCCATCTGACGCCGCAGGACTTCGGCATTGCCGTGGTAGCCGTGCAGACACAGGATCCGCAGGGCTGACCTCACAGTGCCGCCCTGACCGCCTCGGCGACCTCGTGGTCGTTGTCCGGATAGCCCCCGCCGACTCCGACCGCACCGACCAGCGTGCCGTTGGCGTCGGTGACCGGGACACCGCCGGCGACAAAGGCCAGCGGGTCACGGAAGCCGGAGTCGATGCCGAACATGGCCGCGCCCGGCTGGACCGCGCCCGCCAGGTCCCGGGTCGGCGCTGCGAACATCACCGATGTCCGGGCCTTGGACTGGCTCGCCTCCACGGAACCGAGAGCGGCTCCGTCCATACGGCACAGTGCGACAAGGTGCCCGCCGGCGTCCACAACGGTGATCGTGAACGCGATGCCCAGCTGTGCAGCCTTGTCCTTGCCCGCTTCGATCGCCTTCGCGGCGCTGTTCAACGTAATCATGGTGCCATCCTGCGGTCCAACCGAGCCATCCGTCCAATGAATCATTTCTCTTAACCCGATAGACTTTGTGCATGACCATCTCTCTCCGCCAGCTTGAGTACTTCGTGACCGTGGTCGACGAAGGTTCGTTCACCCGTGCGGCGGAGGTGTTACACGTGAGCCAGCCCGGGCTCTCGCACCAGATCCAGGCCCTGGAACGCGAGCTCGGCGGACCGCTGCTGGAACGGTTGCCGCGCAAGGTCCGGCTCACCCCGGCCGGCCGTACCGCACTCCCACACGCCCGGGCGAGCATCGCTCACGCGCAGCGGGCCAGCAGTGCCGCGCGACGGGCGCTCGGGGTCGAAACCGGGGAGCTGCACGTCGGCACACTCTTCTCGATCAGCGTCGGGATCCTGCCCGGCGCCCTGCGTACCTGGCGACGCAGCTACCCCGAACTGCAGGTCCACCTGGTCGAGTTCCGCCACACCGATGACCTCATCGCCGCCATGGAGGCCGGGCGCGCCGACGTCGCCGTCGGCCCGACACCTCCGGCCTGGGACGGCCCCTGTCAAGACATCGGAGTCGAGGAATTCCTCATCGCCGCGGCTCCCGACGCCGCGTTGCCAGGTGAGGACCGGTCCCGGGTCAGGCTGGCCGACCTGGCCGAGGCCGAGTGGGTGCACTACACCCAGCCCAGCGGCCTTTCCGAGATTCTCGATCAATCCTGTGCTCGCGCGGGGTTCCAACCCCGGGTATCCGTGCGCACCGAACAAGGCCCGTCGGCGCTGAACCTGGCCCGCGCGGGGCTCGGCCTGGCCCTGCTTCCCGGCAACATCGTCCCGCCCGGATTCGACGGCCTCCTGCTGCGCGTCGAACCGCCCGTCCAGCGGCCGTTGTCGGTCTATACGCGCGTTCGCCCCGACCCCATCACCGAGGCGTTCGTAGCGGCGATCGCGGTCGAGACCCTCATCACGCCACCACACGTCACTGCGCGCCTGCGCTGATCACCGCCCAGGGTCGGGTGTTGTGCATGGACGGTGCCGCACCGCGGCCTGGACGGCGGTGCCGAACAGCGTCCTCTGTCCCGTACCGCAGGGCCGTTCGGCCCTGCGCGAAGGGGGTCCGGCGGGGTACAAAGGCTGACATCGAGGTGGTCGGCGAGTCCGGTTCGGCCGTGGAGGCGACCAACCGGGCACCGGCGCTGCGCCCGGACGTGGCGATCCTCGACGCCCGGCTGCCCGACGGCAGCGGCATCGACGTGTGCCGGGACATCCGGGCCGTGGACCCGTCGATCAAGGGGCTGATCCTCACCTCGTACGAGGACGACGAGGCGCTGTTCGCCGCGATCATGGCGGGGGCGGCGGGCTACGTGCTCAAACAGATCAGGGGTACGGATCTGGTGGACGCGGTACGGCGGGTGGCGGCCGGGCAGTCGCTGCTGGACCCGGCGGTGACGGCGCGGGTACTGGAGCGGATCCGAACCGGTATCGAGGAGCCCTCGGAGCTGAAGGCACTGACCGATCAGGAGCGGCGGATCCTGGAGTACATCGCCGAGGGGCTGACCAACCACGAGATCGCCCAGCGGATGTTCCTCGCCGACAAGACCGTCAAGAACTACGTGTCCAGCGTGCTGGCCAAGCTCGGACTGGAACGGCGTACCCAGGCGGCGGTCCTGGCCACCCGCCTGCTCGGCGGCGCCGGCCGCAGGCCCGCCTAGTCCCGGATCAGGCATGCGGGTCATGGTGCGGCGGCCCACTTCCAGTCGCGGATCTCGGGCAGGTCCTCGCCGGTACGCCGGACGTAGTCGTGATGCTCGGCGCGTTTGTCCACCATCCGCTGGCGTACGGTGGCGGCCCTACGGGACAGTCCGGGTACCCGGTCGATGATGTCCATGACCAGGTGGTACCGGTCCATGTCGTTGCGCACCAGCATGTCGAACGGGGTCGTGGTGGTGCCCTCCTCCTTGTACCCGCGCACGTGGATGTTGTCGTGGTTGGTACGTCGGTAGGTCAGGCGGTGGATCAGCCACGGGTAGCCGTGGTAGGCGAAGATGACCGGCCGGTCGGTGGTGAAGATGGCGTCGAATTCCGGGTCGGGCAGCCCGTGTGGGTGCTCGGACGGCGGTTGCAGGCGCATCAGGTCCACGACATTCACCACGCGGACGCGAAGCTCGGGCAGGTACCGACGCAGCAGGTCGACGGTGGCGAGCACCTCCAGGGTGGGTACGTCCCCGGCCGCGGCGAGTACCACGTCCGGATCTCCGGCGTCGTTGCCGGCCCAGTCCCAGATGCCCAGCCCGCGCGCGCAGTGCAGCGCGGCGTCGTCGATGTCGAGCCAGACCGGTGCCGGTTGCTTGCCGGCTACGACGACGTTGATGTAGTTGCGGCTGCGCAGACAGTGGTCCCCCACCGACAGCAGGGTGTTGGCGTCCGGTGGCAGGTACACCCGGACCACCTCGGCCTTCTTGTTCATGACGTGGTCGATGAAGCCGGGGTCCTGGTGGGAGAAGCCGTTGTGGTCCTGGCGCCACACGTGCGAGGTCAGCAGGTAGTTCAATGACGGCAACGGTTTGCGCCACGACAGGTGGCGGATCACCTTGAGCCACTTGGCGTGCTGGTTGACCATCGAGTC
>VAXX01000002.1 GCA_005885115.1 Actinomycetota bacterium
TGGCGATGGACCGGTTCGGCGACCTGGCGGCCGGGTACACGGTCAGCGGTACGCACACCTTCCCGTCGATCCGGTACGCCGGGCGGCTGCCCACCGACCCGGCCGGCACGCTCGCCCGCGGTGAGGCGAGCATCGTCGCCGGTACCGGCTCGCAGACCTCGCCCCGCTGGGGGGACTACAGCGACCTGACCCTCGACCCGCTGGACGACTGCACCTTCTGGTACACCAATGTGTATCTCGCGAAGACCGGTACCACCCGCAACTCGCGCATCGCCGCCTTCCGGTTCCCCGCCTGCCAGGCCGCGCACGCGCTGGACGAGAGCACGCAGTGAGGTACCCAGGGCGGGTTGGAGGAATAGGCTAGCGGGGGCAGTGCCAGTGGCCGCGGGAGGGCAGATGCGGATCAGCGACCTACTTCGGGTCAAGGGCGGGGACGTCGTCACCGTCACCCCCGACACGCAGGTGGGAGACCTGCTCACGGTGCTCATGGAACACCGGATCGGTGCGGTCGTCGTCTCTGGTGACGGGACCTCGGTCGCCGGGATCGTCAGTGAGCGGGACATCGTCCGGGCGTTGGCCCAGCGGGGTGCCGCGGTGCTGGCCGAGCCGGTCACCGCGATCTACACCGCCGAGGTGCACAGCGTGACGCCGGATACCCCGGTCGACGAGATCATGCGGGTCATGACCGACCGCCGGATCCGGCACCTGCCGGTGGTGGTCGACGGCGCCCTGTGCGGCATCGTGAGCATCGGCGACGTGGTGAAGAACCGCATCGAGGAACTGGAAGGCGAGCGGGCCGCGTTGACCGACTACATCACCGGTAGCCGCTGACCTCGCTCGTTGCGGGCCGTCTCCGGTCCGGTGATCCCGAGCCATGCTGGCCGCTAGGGTGCACCCGGCGATCGGCAGGCTCTGACCTGGGTGCCCCCGGCAGGAATCGAACCTGCGACTCATGGTTTAGGAAACCACTGCTCTATCCCCTGAGCTACGAGGGCTGGGCCGGCGCACCGGCCATTTCGTGCAGTTTAGCGCCGCCGGCTCCCGGCCTCCGCAGCCGGGGTTGTGCAGCCGCCCCTCGTGCGGTGGCGGGGTGCAGAACTGATCCACCCGATAATCCGCCGGCGTACTAGACGTTGAGTAGCCCGCGCTCGGCCATGAAGGTCCCCAACGTCTGGTCGTCTTCGGCCGTCATGAACCGGCGCGGGATCACGGTTACCGGCACCCGGCCGACGAACACGATCCAGAATTCAGGGGTATCCATCACACGCGCCACCCCGTCCCATGCGATGCCGCCGGACTCCGTGCCGCTGCGCATCATGATGTTGTCGTCGGTGATGTCGAAGCCGCCCGCCACGGCGTAGCGGCTGGAGCGGCGCCGGGCCTTGAACCGCACCCACGGCAGGTACAGCATCAGGAGCAGGCCACCCACGACGCTTGCCGTCCACAGCGGTGAAGTCTTCTCGCCCCAGCCAGCCGCCCCCGAAACAGCCAGACCGATCGCCCCGACCGTCACCAGCACCGCGCCGACATAGCTGTGTTTGCGCAGCCGAATGCTGCTGAGCACAGCGGCCACGCGGCCCGGGTAGGCCGGATCGGCCGGGACATCGAAGCGGATATGCACGTCAGAATCTTCTCACCCGATCGTCACTGAGACGGCGGGGTACCGGAACACGTCGTACGGTCGTCCAGCTCATCCCCCAGTACCGTCTGAGTGGTCAGCTTCGTAGGTACCGCTGATGGTCATAGCCTCGTGGAATGGGGTGGCTGGACGTTGTCGGGTGGATCGGGTCGGGGCTGTTGGTCTGGTCGTTGCTCCAGACCCGGCTCCTGCGGCTGCGGGCGCTGAACCTGGTCGGGTGCCTGGTGCTGATCGGGTACAACGGGGCCGTACGGGTGTGGCCGATGGTGGGGCTCAACGTGGTACTCGCCGGGATCAACCTCTGGTACCTCGGCACGATGCTCGCCACGCGGCACGACGAGCGGACGTACCAGGTCGTCCAGGTGGGTACCGATGACGACTTCCTCGCCCACGTCCTGCGCACGCACAGCGCGGACATCGCCCGGTTCAACCCGGCGTTCCGTCCGGCGGCAGACGGCCCGGACCGTTCGGCGTTCCTGGTGCTGCGCGGCGATGATCTGGTCGGGGTGGTGCTGGTCCGGGCGGTCGATCCGGCCACGGCGCAGGTGGAGCTGGACTACGTGACCAAGCGGTTCCGCGACTTCACCCCGGGCGAGTTCGTGTACCGGCGCAGCCGGCTGTTCACCGACCTCGGGTACCGGCGGGTGCTGACCCCGCCGGGCATGGTGACGCCCTACTACGACCGCCTGGGCTTCCGTCGGGAAGGCGACTCCTACGTCCTGGAGCTGGCCGCTGGGCAGTAGCGGCTGCGCCGAACGGTCACCGGCCGGCGACCGGCGGCCGAGCTGTTTCAGCAGGTCAGAAGCCTGAATCGGGTCGTGACCGGGCACCCACCGAGCCGATTTCCGACGGTGGCGAACCGTTCGGCGACGGCCGCGTACGTCCGCCCGCTCGGCGTACGGCAAAGACCGTCGGCACCGGGTTCACGGCTGGTCGGCGCGCAGGGCACAAATCAGGGAGTCGGTCCGGCCCGGTATTCCCTACCGTGTAGTGACGGAGACCACGCGACAGCCCTGGAGGTGCGAGATGTCTTCCACGATTGAGGCAATTCGAGCTGAGGCACTGTTCGCTTCCTCGTTGCAGTCCTCGCAGCGCCCGGCGGCCGACGAGGTGCGCGCCACCGTGGCGACCACGCTTCGCCGGTTCGGGATCCGGGGCTGCGCGGTTCAGGTCGCCGGCGAGTTCGGCGATCACCCGGAGACCGCGGTGACCCGGATGGCGTGGGCGCTGGCCACGATCCGCAGCGTGTACGCCCACCGTCCGGCCGCCCGCCCCCGGTACCGCGCCGTCGCCCTCGCCGCCTGACCGTCGCGCAGGACTGATACCAGCACTGCTTGAATATATCGGCGGCATGTATATAGTTGCCGCATGACAGAAGTACCACTCCGGGAACCCGCGTTCCTGATCCTCACCGCCCTGGCCGATCAACCCCAGCACGGGTACGGCGTGATCGAAGAAGTCCGCCGGATCTCCGACGGCCAGGTCAGACTCCAGGCCGGCACCCTCTACGCCGTGCTCGACCGGCTCCGCGAGGCGGGCCTGATCGAGGTGGACCGCGAAGAGGTCGTCCAGTCCCGGCTCCGTCGCTATTACAAGCTCACCGGTCTCGGCGCGCGCCGGCTGGCCGAGGAGACCGTCCGGCTGCGCCGTAACGTCACGGTCGCCGGCCAGCGGCTGCGCAAGCTCGGCCTGTCCGGAGGTGCGGCGTGACGCTGGAAACCAGATACCGGCGGTTGCTGGCGTGGTACCCCGCCGAGCACCGGGC
>VAXX01000003.1 GCA_005885115.1 Actinomycetota bacterium
CGCCCCGGCGGCGCCCAGGTGCTGGGCCCGGTCGATGAGCAGCCGGATCGACACGTACGGGTCGGGGCTGTCGGCCACGTACTGTTCGGCCCGGTCCAGGGCGGCCAGCCCGTCGTCGTGGCGCCCGATCGCCCCGTACGCCGCCGACAGCGACAGGAACGCACCGGTCCGCCGGTCCGGTCCCCCGTGCGCGAGCACGTACGTGGTGGCCTCCTCGACCATCGGCAGGCCCGCCTCGGCCCGCCCGCTCGCGCAGTACGCCAGGCCCAGCCGGCCGCGTGCGATCTGCCGGCGCAGCTCGTCCCCCGCCTCGGCGTACAGCGCGATGGCCGACCGCCAGGCGGTCTCGGCCGGCGGCAGGTCACCGGAGTTGGCCGACTCCAGGGCGTACCCGTCGGCGCGCCGGGCCCGCTGGAGCGTGGTGAGGGCTGCCATGGCGTACCCGTCGTCGAAGCCGTGCCAGCACCCGTACGCACCGGCGAAGTCGCCCCGGCGGTAGTGCTGTTCGGCCAGGTCGAGCAGCTCGTCCGGGCCCAGTCCCGCCGGTACCGGCCGGTCCGGTACCGGCGGGGGCGCGGGTACCGGCCGCCGGACCACCGGTGGGGTCAGCGGGAGCGCGTCGAGGATCGGCGGGGCCTCCAGCAGGGTCCGGAGCAGCTCGGTCTGGTACCCGGTGCCGTTGCGCGCGTCGAACTGCCCGGCCAGCTCCAGCGCCCGGGCCGCAAGCTGGTCGGCCAACTCCCCGGCGGGTAGCCCGCCGCGGGACTTCCCGTCGTGGTCCAGCCGCGCGACGGTGGCGGTACCGGCCCGGCGCAGCAGCAGCGCGGCGGGGCCGGCGAAGTTCAGCTCGGCGAAGGGCGAGGAGGCCGGTTCGAGCCCGGGCAGGTGCCGCTGGACCAGTTCCACGCCCCGCTCCAGGTTGCCGGTGACGGCGCAGAACCAGACATGCTCGCCGATCTCCAGCAGTGCGGCCGGGTTGCCCCGCAACCGCCGGTACGCCCGTCGGTGCGCGTCGCGCGCCTGCTCGCCGGCGCCGGTGTGCAGGTACGGTTCGAGCAGGTCGGTGAGGATCCCCTGGGGCTGTTCCGAGCAGGTGGTCCGGCCGTCGAGGACCGGCGCGGCGACGGCCACGGCGTCCGCGTACCGCTGCTGTCTGGTCAACCAGCGGACCCGCCGGCCGGGGTCGCAGGCCACGCAGTCGGAGAGCTGGTCCCGTGGGGTCTCGGTCCAGCGGTCATACCACCGCGCCGCCTCGGCCAGGTCGCCCACGTGCCGCGCGACCTCGTGCCGCAGCGAGTAGACCGCGTGGGGGCTGTGCCCGCCGGCCGCCCACCGCCGCGCCATGTTCGCGAGCAGGTCCTCGATCTCCTCCAACGGCCGGTCGGGGAACATCAGCAGCCCGGTGACCGTGGCCTTGAACTGCCAGAGCAGGTTCAGCCGGGTCTCCTCGTGGGCCGCCGGATCCCGGTCGTACTCGGCGACGCACCAGTAGAAGGTGTCGAACGACTTCGCCGGTTCACCGCCGTAGACGTAACAGTTGGTGGCCGCCAGCCGGGCGTGGTAGCGCAGCGGATGCGGCCCGGCCGCGTCCGCTTCCGACATCGCCTGCTCGACCAGGGCGGTCCGGGCCGGCCCGTAGGGCAGCTCCTCCGCGTGGCGCAGCAGGGTCCACAACTGTTGCTCGCTCATTGCGCGCTCACCGTACCGGTGCGGTGACTGTCCCGTCGTCCCCTGATCGGCGTGTGCGCGCTCCACCGCGATGACCGGTACCGGCCCGCGCGCTCCCTCAGCCCAGCGAGCCCGGCGTCGGGCGCTTGGCGGTCCGGTTGTCCCCGCTGGACCGGCCGGTGATCCGGCGCTTGACCCAGGGCGCGAAGTGCGTGGCCACCCAGCGTGCGTCATCGACCCGGTACGCCGTCCAGGACCGTTCCGGTACCGGCGGCGGCTCCTCCCACCAGGCCGGCTCGGGCTCCAGGCCCAGCGCGGTGAGCACGTGCGCCGCCACCCGGCGGTGCCCGTACCCGTTCAGGTGCAGCCGGTCGATGCTCCACATCCCCGGGTGGGTGAACCCCTCGTCGTCCCAGAGGCTGATCAGGTGGGCGCCGTACCGGTCGGCCGACTCGGCGACCGAGGTGTTGATGAACTGCGCCCGGGCCCGGATCAGGTTGCGCCCGGGCAGCCGGTCGTGGAGCCGGGCGAAGCCGAAGACGACCACGTCGGCGCCGGTCGCCCGGAGCAGCTTGACCACCTCGTCGATCCGGGCCACGATCGCCGGACCGTCGAAGGTACGCCGCAGCGCGTCGTTGCCGCCGGCGGCGAAGCTCATCAGGTCGGGCTCCAGCCGCAGCGCCACCGGTACCTGCTCGTCCACGACCGGGCCGAGCTTGCGGCCCCGGACGGCGAGGTTGGCGTACTCGAACCCCGGTACCTGCGCGGCGAGCCGGCCGGCGACCAGGTCGGCCCAGCCCCGGTACCGGGTGGGGTCCCGCGGGTCCGGGTCGTCCAGCCCTTCGGTGAAGCTGTCCCCGATCGCCACGTACCGCTTCCAGCTCACGCCCCGCCCCCTAAGATCCCGCGACCCGCTGGCTCGCCCCACCCTACGCCGCGCCCAGGTTCGTGGGCCGCGCTTGGCAACCGACCGGCAGGTGTAGCGGCCGCGGCGGTGGGTAGCAGACCGCGTAGGTAAACCTGACGGGAGGCGGCAGATGGCAGCGCTGATGGTCAAAGAGATCATGACCCGCGATCCGGTACGCATGGAGGTCGACACCACGCTCGACCGCGCGGCCCGGGTGATGCGCGACGAGGACATCGGAGACGTGGTGGTCTTCGACAACGACCGGTTGGTGGGCGTGGTGACCGACCGGGACATCGTGGTACGCGCGGTGGCCGACGACATCGCACCGCACGACACCACGCTCGGATCCGTGGTCAGCCGTGACCTGGTGACGGTACCGCCGGACGCCACGGCGCACGACGCGGCGCTCCTCATGCGGGAGAAGGCGGTCCGGCGGCTGCTGGTCTGCGACGACAAGGGACTGGTCGGCATCGTGTCGCTCGGCGACCTCGCGGTCGACATCGACCCCGACTCGGTACTCGGCGGCATCAGCGGGGCGGCACCCAACAACTGATCCGGTACGCGCGTACGGCCACCGTTCCTCCCACGGTGGTCGTACGCACCTGTTGACGTTTCATGTGAAACGGTATCGACGGCGATCAGCCGGCGAGCCCGTCCACCACCAGGGCGCCGGGCAGCTCAGCCAGCGCCTTTCCGGGCAGGGCGAGCTTGCTGCCGCGCAGACCCGATCCGATGATCACATCAGCGGTACCGGTCACCGCGGCGTCCACGAGGATCGGCCAGTCCCCGG
>VAXX01000004.1 GCA_005885115.1 Actinomycetota bacterium
GGGCGGCGGCGGTCAGGGCGCTGGACAGGCTCGTACCGGCGACGGCCCGAACCAGCAGCGGCACGACGCCGAAGCAGACGGTGGCGGTACCGGCGGCGACGAACGTGGCTCTGCCGAAGGGATGCAGCCCAAGGACGAAGGCGACCTGGCTCAGCGGTACCAGATTGTTGGTGAGCACCGCGGCGGCGAGCCCGATCGCGGCGCCCAGCGCACCGAGGTGCGGAATGAGCGTCAGGTCCACGGCGAGGTTGACCGCGAGTGCGGTCAGGACGTTGACGAGGTTCCAGGAGGTACGCCCGGCCATCGCCAGTACGGTGTCCACCATCCCGCAGCCGGTGGCCGCCAGCATCGTCAGGGCCAGCACCATCACCACCGGTACGGCGCCCCGGTACGCCGGTCCGAACAGTCCCAGGTAGACGGACGCGAACACCGCCGTGCCCAGGTACAGCGGCCACGCGGTGAGGACGAGCCAGCCGGTCGCGGTCTGGTAGAGCGCGTTGGCCCCGGCCCGGTCCCGGGCACCCAGCAGTTCGGCCAGCCGCGGCTGTACCGACAGCAGGATCGCCTGGTTCGCCAGTTGCCCCAACGCCATGAACCGCCCGGCGACCGCGTACACCGCGGCGGCCCGGAGCCCGGCGAGCGAGGCGAGCAGCAGGACGTCGGCGCGTTGCAGGGCGAGCTGCGCCACGCTGGCCACGGCCCGGGGCGCGGTGAACCGCCAGAACCCTTGCGCGTCAACGCTTCCCCAGTGGTTGTCCCGCCGGGGCAGCAGGCGACGCAGGGCGTACCCGGCGAGCAGCGCGGTCGGTACGTACGGCAGCGCCCAGCCCAGCGCGTACCCGGCCGGAGCGGTGACCCCGGCGAGCATCAACGCGCCGAGCCCGGCGAGCTGGAGTCCGGGCCGCAGCAGCCGGTCCAGCAGTACGGTCGGGCGCATCGCCTGCCAACCCCGGGTAGCGGCGAGCAGCGTGTCGGCCAGTACGGCGACCGGCAGCAGCACGGCGAGCGCCCGGTACCCGTGCAGCGCCCCGGATGTGGCGTACCACAGCACGAGGCCGGCGGGTACCGAGGCGACGAGGACGGGTACGAGTCCGACCCGCAGGCACCGGCGCAGCGCGGCGCCGGAGGCGCCGCCGGACCGGAGTCGGGCCAGGAAGTACACGAGTCCGGTCGGGGTACCGAGCTTGGCCACCGTACCGGCGAGGGTGAACGCGGCGGTGGCCGCGAAGAACCCGCCGGCCTCGCGCGTCCCCAGCGCGCGGGCGACCAGCCAGGTGACCCCGAACCCGGCGAGCCCGGCGACCGCCGCGCCGGCCAGGTTGACCGCGCCGCCGCGCGCCACCCCGCGCAACGGCGTCGGGGCGGAAATTACCGTCGCCACGCCAGCTCCCGGCCGAGCCACTCGGCCAGCCGGTCGTCGAAGCTCGCGTAGTACGCGCTCAGTTCCTTACGCAGCCCCGGATCCAGGTCGACGGAGCGCGGGCGGGCGTTGTGCCGCTCGAACGGCGGGTACCCGAGGTGCGGCAGCCCGAGGAAATCCAGGACGGCGTCGTACACCGGTTCGGGGTCGGCGAAGAAGTCCTCGCTGTCCACCACGTGGATGCGGTCCCGGTCCACGACCGCGGAAATCCGTTGCAGGTAACGGATGTACTCGCCGCGGGCGCGGTACGCATGGTGCTGGTGGGCGAAGGAGTACGCGGCCGGGTCGGCGGCCAGCCGCTGGGTCTGCCCACGCAGGCGCGCCGGTTCCAGTGCCAGCGCGCGCCCGAAGTCGGCCTCGGACTCGAAGCCCCGGGCCAGCTCGTGCGCGTGCTGGGAGTATGCCCGCTCGACCGGATCCCGGACGAGCACGAGCAACTTGACCCCGGGCAGGTCGGCGGCCAGCCGGGCGGCCGCGAGCGGGTGGTACAGGTAGTAGGGGCTGGACTCGAAGGTCTGCACGGGTACCCCGGCCAGCCGCCGGGACACCCGCGCGGCGGTGGCCCGGAGCGGGAAGTGCCCCTGGTACCAGCGCATCCCGCGCCGGTACGACACGTCGAAGTAGTGCACGCCCTTGTGCAGCACCGCTTTCAGCACCGCCGGGTGCTGGGCGAGCGCCCGGTACATCGAGGTGGTACCGCAGCGTTGCCCGCCGCAGATCAGGAAGCTCGGCAGCATCCGGGCCGGCGCGGTCAGCCGCCCGTACGACCGGGATCCGGCGTGGACGACCCGCTTCACCGGGTCCGGAACGGTGACACTCACAGGTCCCCCACTCGTCGGATGAGTACCGGAAGCAGCCAGCTACCCAGCACGCCGAGCCGGGCGCCGGCCTCGGCCTGCTTGTCGGTGAGGTACCGGGTGGCCAGGTCGACGAGGTAGAGCAGCGCGGTGACCCGGGCCGCCTCCGCCGGTACGCCGAAGGGCGCCACCAGCTCCGGCGCCCGGGTGACGGTCGCGTCCACCGCGGCGGCCGCGTCCACGCCGCGCTCCAGCAACACCTGCAACCCGTGGTGCACCGCGTCGAACCCCAGCGGTACGCCCGGGGTGAACCGTTCCCAGTCCCACACGAGTACCGAGTCGGCGAGCACGGCGGTGTTCCACGGCGCCCAGTCCCCGTGCCAGGCCCCGTACCCGAGCACCGTCCCGCCCCGCCGGTCGGCCAGTACCGACGCCGGGACGGCCAACGCGGGACAGTCCACAGTGGATAGCCGCTCCTGGAGTACCTTCCAGTACCCGCTCGCCGACAGCGGCGCGTACGAGACGCCCAGGCACCCGGCGACCTCCCGCATCGCGGCCACCATCCGGTGCCGGTCGGGGTACCGCCGCTGCCAGGCCGGCAGCGCCTCCTGTACCAGCACCTGGTGGCGACGCCACCGCCCGGCGTACAGCACCCGGGGAGTGACCACAGTGGACAGTCGCAGGTGCCGGAGGGTGGTCAGCGCGGTCGTCTCGGCGAGCACCAGCCGCCGGGTGAGCCGGTTGACCCCGATCTTGGCGAAGCCGATGGTGTCGCCGTCCGGGGACAGCAGTTGCAGCACCGGTTTCCGGTTGGCCCGCGCCGGTCCGATGTGGACGGACACGGACAGCTCACGGTCGAGCACCTCGGCCAGGTGGGTGGCGATCGTGTCCACCCCGCCCGCGCTCACCCGGTCCCGCAGCAGGATCCGGTCCGCTCCGGTACGCAGGGCCAGCGCCGCGAGGTCGCGCCTGATCCGGGCGGTACGGGTGGCCGGCTGGGCGTACCGGCGCACGGCACCTGAGGCCACCCGGCGCGACCCCACCGGTACGAGCAGCCGGGGCGCGGTCGCGTTGGGTACCAACACGAATTCGGTCGCCGGCCCGGGCGTCTCGGGGAACAGCAGCGCGAGCACCTCGGACACGTACCGGGCCCGGGACGAGGGATCGGACAGCGCGCGCGGCGCCTGGCGTACCGGACTCATGA
>VAXX01000005.1 GCA_005885115.1 Actinomycetota bacterium
GGCCTTCGACGTCGGCATCGCCGAGCAGCACGCGGTCACCTCGGCCGCGGGCCTGGCCCTGGGCGGGATGCACCCGGTCGTCGCGGTGTACGCCACGTTCCTGAACCGGGCCTTCGACCAGGTACTCCTGGACGTGGCCATGCACCGGCTGCCGGTCACCTTCGTGCTCGACCGGGCCGGGATCACCGGACCGGACGGGCCCAGCCACTACGGGATCTGGGACCTGGCGGTCTTCGGCAACGTACCGGGACTGCGGATCGCCGCCCCCCGGGACGCGGCCACCCTGCGCGAGGAGCTGCGCGAGGCGGTCGGGATCACCGACGGACCGACGATCGTGCGGTTCCCCACCGGTACCGTCCCGGCCGACCTGCCGGCGCTGCGCCGGCGCGGGCCGGTGGACATCCTCGCCGAGGCGAGCCGGCGGGACGTCCTGCTCGTCCCGGTCGGGTCGTTCGCGCACCTGGCGGTCGAGGCCGCCGAGCGGATCGGCGAGCAGGGGTACGGGGTGACCGTGGTCGACCCGCGCTGGGTCCAGCCGGTCCCGATCGAACTGGTCGCGCTGGCCCGGGAACACCGGCTGGTGGTCACCGTCGAGGACGGGGTACGCGGCGGGGTCGGCGACGCGCTGGCCCGGGCGCTGCGCGACGCGCAGGTACCTACGCCAGTGCGCGACCTGGCCGTCCCGCCGGACTGGCACCCGCACGGCACCCGCGCCCAGATCCTGGCCGACCTCGGGCTGACCGCGCAGGACGTGGCGCGCGACGTGATCGAGGCGGTGTCCCGGCTCGAACCGCAGGCCGGAGTGCTCCCGGCCGCCCGTACGGCCAGTCCCTAGGCCGCCCCGGCGGTCGCCGTGATCGACCTTGACCTGCTGATCCCCGACGAGGTACCCGAGGCGTGGCCGGTCAACTCGCGGCGCCGCTGGCTCACGGTCGGTACCCTGCTGCTCGTCCTGCTGGCCGTGTCCGGTGCCGTGGTGCCGCTCCCACCGGGGCTGGTCCAGGTCCGTACCGCGACCCTGGTGCCGACCTCGACGTACCGGATCATGGGCGACACGCTGTACGTCGCCGAGGCGCGGGCGGACGGCAACCGGGTCACCGCGTACCCGCTGGACCCCGGCGTGGCCCGCTGGTCGACCCCGGTCGACGTGCTCGCCAGCGACCTGGCCATGGACGAGATCGCCGACGTGGTGCTGGTCGGCATGTTCCAACCCGGGGTCAGCGGCGACCACACCGTGGCGCTGGACCGGCGTACCGGGACGGTGCGCTGGCACAGCCCGCTCAACGTGGCCGCGCTGGACCGGGTACGCGACCGGGTCGTGCTGACCGAGTACCCGGCCGCCGGGCTGGGCAGCGGGCCACCCCCGACCCGGATCGTGGTGCTCACCGCGGCCACCGGTCGGCGGGTGTGGACGTACCAGCGGGACAGCGGCTGCGAGGGCGACCTGCCGTACACGGTCGACCGGCCGGGTACCGGGCTGGCCCTGCTCTGCCGGGACGGCACGCTGACCGTGGTGGACCTGGACACCGGCCGGGTACGCGCGTCGGTCGACGTACCGCAGACCGCCGACCTGGTACAGAGCCGGTCCAACGGGTACACCCAGATCCCCTTCGGCGCCCGGGTGGCCGGGCTGCCCGACCGGGTCGTGGTCAGCTACCCGGCGGCCGGGCGTACCGTGCTGATCTCCTTCGAAGAGGACCGGCTGCGCGAGGACTGGACCAGCGTGGTCGACCAGGGCAACTACGGCATCCTGGACTGCGGGCCGCGGATCTGCCTGGGCAACGCCACGACCGAGGTGGCCCTGGACCGCGGCACCGGCGCGGTCGTCTGGCGGGTCCGCCCGGTCGGCTTCGCGACCCCGCTCATCGACCGGTACGTCCTGGTCGCGCCGGCCGAGTTCGGCGACGTACACCTGGTCGACGTGGGTACCGGCGAGGTGGTCATGGATCTGGGCGGCTGGACCGTGGAGGCGGCGCCGACCGGGCGGCCGATGTTCTTCCGGTCCGACGGCGCGACCGGCCGGACCTGGGTGGCCCGGCTCGCCGCCGGGTCGGCCGGGGTCGAGGTGCTCGGATTCGTCCCGAACGCCCGGGCGGAGACCTGCGGGTCGGCCGGCGGGTACGTGGTCTGCCGTACCGTCAGGGACACCATTGGGGTGTGGCGGTACAACGGGAGTTGACGGGGAGGCGGGCGTGCGGGTCCTGGTGGTGGAGGACGAGCGCAATCTGGCCGAGGCGATCGCCCGGGGGCTGCGCCGGGAAGGCATGGCCGTCGATGTCACGTACGACGGGGCGAGCGGGCACGAGATGGCCTTCGTCACCCGGTACGACGTGGTGGTGCTCGACCGGGACCTGCCGGGTGTACCGGGGGACGACATCTGCGCCGATCTGGTCGCCTCCGGCGCGCTGACCCGGGTGCTGATGCTGACCGCCAGCGGTACCGTCGCCGACCGGGTCGAGGGGCTGGGGCTGGGCGCCGACGACTACCTGACCAAGCCGTTCGCCTTCGACGAGCTGGTGGCGCGGGTACGGGCGCTGGGCCGGCGCTCCTCGCCGGCCGCCCCGCCGGTACTCACCGTCGGGGATCTCGTCCTCGACCAGGCCAAACGCACGGTCACCCGGGCCGGCAAGCCGCTGGAGCTGACCCGCAAGGAGTTCGGCATCCTGGAGGAGCTGGCCAAGGCGCGCGGTGCCGTGGTGTCCAGCGAGGAGCTGCTGGAACGGGTCTGGGACGCGCACACCGACCCGTTCACCACGACGGTACGGGTGACGGTGATGACGCTACGCCGCAAACTGGGCGACCCGCCGCTGATCGAGACGGTGGTGGGTGCGGGCTACCGGATGACGGCAACGTGACCGTCTACAGCGGCCGGCGGGAGCGGCGGCTGCGCCCGACGGTACGGCTGCGGCTGACCCTGCTCAACGGGGTACTCCTGGTCGGGGCGGCGGCCCTGCTGCTCCTGCTGGCCTGGCTGCTGGTCGGGCACGCG
>VAXX01000006.1 GCA_005885115.1 Actinomycetota bacterium
GGTCGGCCGGTACCGCTACTCCCGGGATCCCGGGGACGCATTGACGTTCTGTGACCGGAGTCGCCCGGCTGCCCCGAGACGCGTACCCTCGTGCGCATGCGTACGCAGCGGCAGGTGGTGGACTACTCGCTACGGAAGCGTGCGCTGCTGCGTGAGGTCTATTCCGGCCGGGTCGGCACCTACGAGGTGTGTGACGCCTCGCCGTACCTCAAGAACGCCGCGCGCTTCCACGGCGAGCCCACCGACTGCCGGTGCCCGGTCTGCCGCCGGGAGAACCTCACCCACGTGCACTACATCTACGGCGACGAGCTCAGGCAGTCCGCCGGGCAGGCCCGGTCAAAGACCGAGCTGCCCGTCCTGGCGATGACCCACCGGGAGTTCCAGGTCTACGTTGTCGAGGTGTGCCGGGGCTGCGGCTGGAACCACCTGGTCGAGCAGTACCTGCTCGGCCGGGACGGGCTGGCCGGCGCGACCGGGGTTCAGCGGCGGCGCGAGGTCGCCGAATGAGGTCCGCTCCCGCCGCCGGACGGCGGCGAGAGCACCCACAGCATCCGCAAAGTCGGTTCAATCCGGACGTACACGGCGGTGACGTCCGGGGTGGCATAACTCACGGCAATCGGGTGGCGGTCCGTTCCGCCCCACCCCGACCGGCAAGGTGTGACGAATGAACCCGTCTTACGGTGACTCGACCAACGGCGCCCACGGCCGGGCCCGGGTACCGGACCCCGGCGGCGGCTACGACCCCGACGCCGAGCGTGACGCCGGGTACGGCCCGTCCCGACGGGACGGCACCGGTGTCGTCGGTACCGCCTCGGTACGGCCGGTCAGCCCGCCTCCGGCCGCCGCCGGTCGGGCCTCGGTCGGCCGGGCCAGCGTGGGCTCGGCCCCGGTGGCCGGGCGCGCCAGCGTCGGCGGACGGGCGGGTGCGCTGACCGGTCCAGGTGGTCCGGGCGTCCTGGACCCGGTCGAGGTACCCGGCGGTCCGGCCGGTCCGCGCGGTCCCCGGGGACCGGGTGGCCCGGGCGAGGGCCGGGGTCGCGGCCCGAAGGGACCGCGCGGCAAGCGGGCCCGGCGCCGCAACATCATCCTGGCCTCGGTGGCCGTGTTCATCATCGTCGCCGGCCTGATCGTCGTCGGCGGGACGTACTACTACGACAGCGTGCCCGAGCCCAACCAGATCGCGCTGCCCGAGTCGACGACCGTCTACTACAGCGACAAGACCACCCCGATGGCCAAGCTCGGCGACCAGAACCGCACGATCATCCCGCGCGACCAGATCCCGCGCTGGGTCCAGCAGGCGGTGGTCGCGGCCGAGGACAACTCCTTCTACGACAACAAGGGCATCGACTTCAAGGGCATCGTCCGGGCGGCCTGGAACAACGTGACCGGTGGCAGCCGGCAGGGCGCCTCGACGATCACCCAGCAGTACGTGCGTAACGCCTTCGACCTGCAGGGTGTGTCGTACGCCCGGAAGGTCCGCGAGGCGGTCATGGCCGTCAAGATCAACCAGAAGTACAGCAAGGACGAGGTCATGGGGTTCTACCTGAACACCGTGTACTTCGGCCGGGGCTGTTACGGGATCGAGGCGGCCGCCGAGGCGTACTTCGGCAAGCACGCGTCCGAACTGACCGTCGCCGAGGGCATGGTGCTCGCCTCGGTGATCAAGCAGCCCGAGGGCACCGACGGGTTCGACCCGGGCAAGAACCTGGCCAACGCCCAGGACCGGTGGAACAACTACGTCCGGCCCAACATGGTCAAGCTGGGCTTCCTCAAGCCCGAGGCGGCCGCGGCGCTGACCTACCCGACCAACATCATCAAGCCAGACTCCAGCTCGACCGGCGCCGCGCAGTTCGGCAAGGACACCCCGACCGGGTTCGTCGTACACCACGTCATGGACGAGCTGTCCCACCAGACGGACGTGAACCTCGGCAACCTGAAGACCCAGGGCTACAAGATCATTACAACCATCGACAAGCGGTACGAGGACGCCGCCATCGCCATCGCCGACCAGGGTACGAAGGGCTCGATCATGAGTACCCAGCCGGCCCGGCTCCAGGCCGCGCTGGTGTCCATCGAACCGGGTACCGGCCGGGTGCTGGCCTACTACGGCGGGCCCAACGGATCCGGGTACGACAACGCCGGCATCTACAGCGACCCCGTACTGGAGAACGGCGACCCCGCCGGCCTGCACTTCTCTCCCGGCTCGACGATGAAGGTCTACACCATGACCACCGCGTTGAGCCAGCACATCTCCATCGACTCGTACTGGGACGGTCCACCGTCGAAGGTCTTCCCCGGTCGTGGCGACGACTACGCCAAGGCCCACCACCTCGCCGGCCCGGTGACCAACTCCGACGGTGACGCCTGCCCGAAGCCCACCTACGTCTGCACCATGCAATACGCCCTCCAGGTGTCCACCAACACCGTCTTCTACGGCGTCGGTCAGGTGGTGCACCCGGACAAGGTCATCGACATGGCCCACGGGCTGGGCATCGACCACATCTGGGCGCCGGTCACCGACCCGGCCACGGGAGCCACCCACGACCAGCGGTACGACCTGGACAAGTACAAGGGCGCCGACATCTACCCGTCGAAGCTCGGCGGTGAGCTCGCGATCGGCCAGTACGGGATCACCGTCGAGGACAACGCGACCGGCCTGGCGACCCTGGCCGCGCGGGGCGTGCACACCAAGACGCACTTCGTCGACTACGTGATGAAGGGCAGCCAGGTCGTCTACAAGGCGCGTACCCAGCAGACCACGCCGGAGCAGATCGGGCTGACCAAGGAGGAGGTCGACGACGCCACCTGGGCGATGTCGACCGTGATCGACAACGGCCTGCCCAAGAACCGGCTGTCCGGCGGGCGCAAGGCCGCCTCCAAGACCGGTACCTGGGAACTGTGCCACGACGCGGCCAGTTGCAAGGCGGCCTGCCAGGCGCCGACCTGTAAAGGCAAGACATCGGCGAACTCCGATGCCTGGTACGCCGGCTTCACACCACAGTTGGCCACCGTCGTCCATATCGGCAGCAAGGACCCGA
>VAXX01000007.1 GCA_005885115.1 Actinomycetota bacterium
GGCCACGTACTGCGTGGAGGTGCTGGGTACCCCGATCCCGGTCGGCGGCTGCCTGCTGGTCTTCGACTTCGGCGGCGGCACGCTGGACGTGACCGTGGTCCGGCACGACCCGGACGGGCTGCGCGTCCTGGCCGTCGGCGGCCTGGACGACCTGGGCGGGGTGGACATCGACGCGGCGCTGGTCGGGCACCTCGGGCAGCTCGTCGCGATCCGCCAGCCGGAGGTGTGGCAGCGGCTGGTCAACCCGCGCACGCCGGGGGAGCAGCGGGACCGCCGCCGGTTCTGGACGGAGGTACGCGCGGCCAAGGAGATGCTGTCCCGGGCGCCCTCGGCGCCGATCCAGATCCCGGGCAGCGACGACGCCATCCACCTGACCCGGGAGTAGCTGGAGCGGGTGGCCGGGCCGCTGGTGGACCGGGCGGTCGACGAGACCTGGCGGGTACTGGGCCGGGCCGGCCTGGCTACCGGCGCGCTCTCCGGCATCCTGCTGGTCGGCGGGTCGAGCCGGATCCCGCTGGTGGCCAGCCGGCTGCACGCCCGGTTCCAGGTCCCGCCGACCGTACCGGAGCAACCCGAACTCCCCGTCGCGTACGGTGGCCTGCTCGTCGGCTGGCCCACCCGGACCGGCCCGACCTCACCCGCGTCCGGCCCGTCCGGCCCGGTGTCGGCCGCCCCGTACCAGGTGTCCCCGGTCACCGGGACCGGCGCTCCGTTCGGCGTACCCGTCGGATATGGCGGTGGGCCGGTGCCCGCCCCGCCCGCCGCCTGGTCCCCGGAGTCCGCGCAGCCGCCGCCCCGCCCGCCGGCCTGGGCGCCGGCCGGCCCGCCACAGCCCGCCCCGGCCCAGCCCGGCGCGGCGCAGCCCGGCGCGGCCGCTCAGCCGGGCCTGCTGACCTGGCCCGCGGCGCAGCCGCCCGGGGCCGTACCCGCGCCCGTCCCGGCGCCCGCCCCGGTGCGGCGCCGCGCCCTGGTACGTGGCCTGATCACCACCGCGGTGGTCGTGGCGCTCGCGATCGGGCTGAGTTACGGCGGCGTCCAGCTGTTCGGCGCGGCCAAGAAGGCGGTGGGCAACCTTCCCGGCATCGGTACGGCCGGCGGTGCCGGCGGTGGCGCGCAGGGCGGCTCGGGCGGCGGGCTGGCGCCGGTCGGTGCGCCGATCGACCTGTCGGGGGACGGCGCGCGCTCGGTCGCGGCCGGCGCCAACCTGGTCTTCTACGCGGTCAGCGGCAACGGCAAGACCGTGGTCCACGCGGTCGACCCGGCCACCGGTAGGGAGAAGTGGGCGCAGTCGGTCGTCCTGGACCCGTCCGAGGCGAGCATGCACACCGTCGGCGACCTGCTGGTGGTGGACGGGAAGGCATCGGCCACCGACGCCGGCAAGGACATGCGGGTGGTCCTGCAGACCGGTGACGGCAAGCTGTTGCAGAAGCTGGACTGGTCCCGCCGCGAGGACGTGGCCTACCTGGGTACGGACGCGATCGTGGCCACGACCTGGGAGCCGTACCAGACGGTGCGGGTCAACCTGCGGACCGGGCAGACCCTGTGGAAGTCCCCGCCGATCGCCTCGATCAACGCCGAGCACCCGGTCAACCCGGAGCTCACCTGGACCGCGGGCCCGGCCGACGTGGCCGCCCCGATCAAGGGCTTCACCGAGTCGTTCGGGGTCAACCCGAACCGGTTCGTCCAGATCGACGGCAACGAGGGTACCGCGCAGGTGATCAACGGCGCCGGCAAGGTGACCGCCAGCGGCAAGGTCGGGCTCGACGACCCGATCAACCAGCTCACCTGGACCGCGTTCGACGGCCTGGTGATCGGGGCGCTGAACGACACCGCCTCGCCCGGCCGGGCGGCGCTGGCCGGGTACCGGCTGGACGGGCTGAGGAAGGCGTGGGAGCCGATCGGGCTCAGCGCCGGTGACGAGATCAAGTACGTGCATCCGTGCGCCGAGCACCTGGTGTGCGTGGCGTACCAGAGCCGGTCGACGGATACCCAGTCGATCTTCGCGGTGGACACCACCACCGGCCGGCGGATCAACTGGACCTCGCCGCCGCCGTACGGGGACACGGCGACCGACCCGTACTGGCTGGTGCTGGGCAACCGGATGCTCTACGGCGACGGGACCTTCCCGCCGCACCTGAGCTGTGGCGACACCGGCCTGCTGATCCTCGACCCGAACACCGGGGCGGCGACCCAGAACCTGGTCGGCTCGGCGAAGACCTGCTCGGCGCAGGTACAGGCGGGGGCCGGCCGGTACCTCGCGGTCCGCGACCTCAAGGTGGCCGTCCCCAGCGGTACGGTCACCTGGCAGGTATCGGTGATCGACGTGAGTACGGGCAAGCGGACCGACGGGCTCGACCTGGGTACCGGCGACAACCCGCCCGCGGACCTGGTCGCCATCTCGGGTACCACGGTGGCCGCCGTGGGTACCGACCACAAGCTGCGGATCGCGAACGCCAGCAAGCTGGCCTGACCGTCCACAATGGACGGTCAGGCCGTCACGCCGCGAGCATCTTGCGCAGGACGTAGTGCAGGATGCCGCCGTGCCGGTAGTAGTCGGCCTCGCCGGGGGTGTCGATCCGGACCACCGCGTCGAAGCCGCGACCGTCCGAGGTGGAGACCGCGACGGTACCCGGGGTGGTGTCGGAGTTGAGCGCGCTGATCCCGGTGATGGTGAACGTCTCCGTACCGGTCAGGCCCAGCGAGTCCGCGCTCTGCCCCGCCGGGAACTGCAACGGCAGTACGCCCATCCCGATCAGGTTGGACCGGTGGATCCGCTCGTACGACTCGGCGATGACCGCCCGTACCCCCAGCAGCATGGTGCCCTTCGCGGCCCAGTCCCGGGACGAGCCGGACCCGTACTCCTTGCCGGCCAGGATCACCAGCGGTACGCCGGCTGACTGGTACGCGGTCGCGGCGTCGTAGATGGTGGTCTGTTCGCCGGTCAGGTGG
>VAXX01000008.1 GCA_005885115.1 Actinomycetota bacterium
CCGGTGGCCCGGGCGACGGCGGTCCCGGCCCGCCATTCATGGGCCGGCCGGACCAGGTCGCCGACCACCTGCACCGGCGGATGTCGGGACTGAACCAGGCACCAGGAATGTGGAGACGATGACCCAGCCGCTGCGCCTGCTCGTCGTCGAGGACAACGAGCTCAACCGGGCCCTGGTCCGGGCGATCATCACCCGGGCCGGGGACCGGGTGCTGCGGGACGCGCAGATCATCGAGGCGCATACCCTGGCGCAGGCCCAGGCGGTACTGACCGATACACCGGTCGATGCGATCCTGCTGGACGTACACCTGCCCGACGGCAGCGGGCTCGCGCTGCTGGACCAGTTGCCCGAGACGGTGCGGGCGCGCCGGCCGGTGATCGTGGCGGTCACCGGCGGCGTGATGCCCGAGCAGCGGGCCGCGGCGCTGGCGGCCGGGTGCGACGCGATCGTCACCAAGCCGTACGTGGCGGCGGACCTGACCCGGACCCTGTCCAGCCATCTCGCCACGCGGTGAGCCCCGGCCGCCAGTGGCGACCGGGGCGCGACCATGGACCGGTTCAGATCTCCGCGTCGGACCGGACCCGTACCGTCACGAAGGTGTTGGTGGTCTGCTTGTTCAGGCCGCAGACGGTGTAGTTGCCCGCGCCGGGGAAGTTGCCGAACGAGGTCCGGTACTCCGCGGCGTACCCGGCCGTGGTGTCGGTCGGCGACGAGCCGATCAGGACCCCGTCCTTGTACACCTTGAACTTGGCGCCCTTGTTGCCGGCCGTGCCCTCGACCCGGACCTGGTAGCTGGCGTGCTGGGTGGCGCACAGCGACCCGCCCGGGGTGACGATGCCGGAGTTGGACGTGTCGGCGAACGCGGCGGCCGGCAGGGCGACGATGCCGGCGACGGTCAGCCCGCCCACGAGGATGGCGGCGCGGCGGATCCGACGGGTACGAGGGGTTGCGTTCATTTTTAGTGCTCCTTGTCTTGGTGCTCCCGGTTGGGATGAACTGAAGGTAGGGCCGGCGCATGTCCGCTTTCGAGACCGGTCCACGCCCAATCGCCGCCCACTTTCCGCTCACTGGCGGGTACGCCGGATGATGTGACGCAGCACCCCGGAACGATGAGGAGATCCGCCGTGTCCGCAGCCCTGGCCGATCACCTCATGGCCGCGCGCCGGCGCTCCTTCGTCGGCCGGCGCGCCGAACTGGCCCTGTTCGAGACGTTGCTGGCCGGGCCGGACGGCGCGGTGGTCTACGTGCACGGCCCCGGCGGGGTGGGCAAGAGCACCCTGTTGCGCCAGGTGGCGTGGCTCGGCCAGGAGGCCGGGCGGCGGGTGGTGTGGCTGGACGGCCGGGACGCCGGGTCGGGCCTGGCCGCGCTGCTGCCGGCGGCGCAGCACGGGCTGGTGCTGCTGGTGGACACCGCCGAGGTGCTCGGCCCGCCGGACCGCTGGCTGACCGAGGAGCAGCTGGCCGCGCTGCCCGGGGACGCGATCGCCGTCGTGGCCGGGCGGGAGCCGCCGCCGCTGTCGTGGCGGGTCGATCCCGGCTGGCGCGAAATGGTACGCACGGTGGCGTTGACCAACCTCGCCCCCGACGAGGGTCGGGAGCTGTTGACCCTGCTGGGGGTACCGGCGACTGAGCACGCCGGGGCGCTGGCGTTCACCCGGGGCCACCCGTTGGCGCTGGCGATCGTCGCCGACGTGTGCGCACAGCACGACGGGAAGCTGCCCGTACCGGCCACCCCGCAGGTGGTCACCGCGTTGCTCGCGGGGCTGCTGGACGGGGTACCCGACGCGGCGCACCGGGGCGCCCTGGAGGCCAGCGCCCAGGTCCGGGTCACCACCGAACCGCTGCTGGCCGCGCTGCTGGACGTACCGGACGCCCGGGACCTGTTCGACTGGCTACGGGGACTGTCCATCATGGAGTTCGGCCCGCGCGGCCTGTACCCGCACGACCTGGCCCGCGACGCCCTCGCGGCCGAACTGCGCTGGCGCCACCCCGAGCGGTACGCGCAGATCCACCGCCGCGCGGGCGCGTACTACCAGGCCCAGTTCGCCGGTGCCGAACCGGCCGCCCAGCAGACGGTCATCTCCGACTTCGCCTACCTGCACCGGGACAACCCGGTGCTCGGACCGTTCGTCAGCGTGCTCGCCCCGACCTCGGCCGCGGTCGGCGACCTGACCGTCGGGCCGGGCCGGCCATCGGACCATCCAACGGTACGGGCGCTCGTCGAGCGGTACGAGGGTCCGGAGTCGGGCGCGATCGCCGCGTACTGGCTGGATCGGCAGCCGGACGGGCTGACCGTCGTGCGTACCGGCGCGGGGGAGGTCGCCGGCTGCTACTTCCTGGTCGCACTGGAGTCGGCCGGCGCCGCCGACCGCGCCGCGGACCCGGCCGTCCACAGTGCACTGTCCTATGTGGACTCTCGGGCGCCGCTCCGGGCCGGGGAGTCCGCGCTGCTGCTGCGGTTCTGGCTGTCCGCCGGTGAGTACCAGGACCTGTCCCCGGTCTGTACGCTCATCTCCCTGCACCTGGTCCGGCACTACCTCACCACGCCGGACCTCGCACTGTCCCTGCACAGCTACGCCGATCCGGAGTTCTGGGCGGCCGCGTGCGCGTACATCGACCTGACCCGGGTACCGGCGGCCGACTTCACCGTCGGCGGCCGCTCGTACGGCGTGTACGCGCACGACTGGCGGACCGTACCCCCGTTGGCCTGGCTGAGCCTGCTGGCCGCGCGGGAGACGGCCGCGCAGCCGCTGGACATCGCGCCATCCGCGGCGCCGACGCCGCCCCGGGTGATGGACTTCGACGAGTTCTCCCGCGCGGTCCGCGCGGCCCTGCACGACCTGGGCCGGCCGGACCGGCTCGGCGGATCGGAGCTGGCCCGGTCCCGGCTGGTGTCGGGGGAGTCCGTGGTGGCGCGCGGGCAGGCGGTACAGGCGCTGTTGAAGGAGGCCGCCGCGCAGCTCGCCGACTCGCCCCGGGACCGGCGCGGGTACCGGGCGCTGCACCACACGTACCTCCAGCCGGCCGGCAGCCAGCAGCGCGCGGCCGAGCTGCTCGACCTGCCGATGAGTACCTTCCGCCGGCACCTCGCGGCGGGCCTGGAACGGATCACCGAGCTGTTGTGGGAACGCGAGCTGGCCGGCGGGTGAAAGCTGCCCAACAGGTATTTACCGCACTCACTGCCCGGGCCATGATGCCCTTATGCCGACGACTCGACGTCAGATTCTGCTGGGCGGTGCCTCGGTAGCCGGCGCCGCCGCGCTCAGCCCCCTGCTCGGTACCGGTGCGAGCGAAGCCGCCACCGCGAGCCGCTCCGCCACCGTCCACGCCACCCTGCCGCACCCGGCCTCCGCCGGCATCGACCACATCGTGGTGCTGTGCATGGAGAACCGGTCCTTCGACCACTTCCTCGGCTGGCTGCCCGGGGCCAACGGCCGCCAGGCGGGCCTGGCGTACCCGGACCGGACCGGGGCGCCGCACCCGACGTACCACCTGACCACGTACCAGGGCTGCGGCAGCCAGGACCCGGACCACTCGTACTCCGGCGCCCGCGCCTCGGCCACGCCGCACCGGCCTGGACCGCCTGCGACAACTACTACGCCGCCACCCTCGGCCCGACCTTCCCCAACCGGATCTACCTGCACAGCGCGCAGACCGACCGGATCGACGACAGCGTCGGGCTGTCCACCCTGCCGACGATCTGGGACAACCTGGCGGCGGCCGGCGTGTCCCACAAGTACTACTTCCAGGACCTGCCGTTCCTCGGGCTGTGGGGGCTGAAGTACGCGGGGATCAGCCACGGGTACGCCGAGTTCCTCGCCGACGCCGCCGCCGGTACCCTGCCGGCCGTCTCGTACGTCGAGCCGCCGCTGTTCCTGGAGGCGATCGACGGGCTGTCCAGGGACGACCACCCGCACGGGGACATCCGCAACGGCGAAGCCACCATGAGCGACGT
>VAXX01000009.1 GCA_005885115.1 Actinomycetota bacterium
CCGGACCACCTGGACAGCGGCCACCCCGGCGCCGCGCCGGCGATCACCCCGCCGCTGGATCCGCATCCGGACCCCGACCCGGCGCCGCCGCACTTGGCGCCGGTCGGCGCGGACGCGGACGGCGACGGGCTGGACGACTCGCTCCAGCAGGCGCACGATGCCTGGACCGTGCGGCACCCGCACGACGGGTACCTCGGCGACGACGGGTGGGACCACCACGGCGGGCACCACTAGCCGATGAACGACGAGATCCTCCAGCTCCTCGACGCCGCCATCGCGGAGACCCGCCGGCTGGGCCGCGCCGACCTGGCCGGGCGCCTTGCCGCGCAACGGGACCAGGTCACCTCGGGCGCCTGGCACGTGCTGGTCGCCGGGGAGTTCAAGAAGGGCAAGAGCGCGCTGGTCAACGCGCTGCTGGGGGTACCGGTGTGCAGCGCGGACGCGGTGGCGTTCACGTCGGTACCGACTATCATCCGGTACGCCCCGGACGCCGTCGCCGAGCTGGTCCTGGACAGCGGACAGCGGCGTACCGTCGACGTCCGGGCCGCCCCCCGGTACGCGATCGCCGGCACCGAGGGCGAGATCCGGCTCCAGGCGGTCGAGGTGGCCCTGCCCCGGGAACTGCTGCGCGAGGGGCTCGTCCTCATCGACACCCCCGGTATCGGTGGTGGCTTCGCCGCCGCGCAGGCGGCGGCCACGATGCGGGCGATGTCGCTGGCCGACTCGGTACTCATCGTGTCCGACGCGTCCCAGGAGTACACGGCGGCCGAGGTGGAGTTCCTGCGCCGGGCCGCGGAGATCTGCCCGCACCTGCTGTGCCTGCTGACCAAGACCGACTTCTATCCGGAGTGGCAGAAGATCCTGGAGATCAACCGGGGCCACCTGCGCCGGGCCGGGCTCAAGGTGGAGATCATGCCGGTATCGGCGGCGCTGCGCGAGGTCGCGGTGGAGTCCGCGGACCAGACGCTCAACGGGGAGTCCGGCTTCCCCGCGCTGGTCGCCCGGCTACGGGGGCAGTTGGCCGTACAGCGGGCCGAGCGCGGCGCGGGTCCGGCCGCGGAGGCGGTACGCAGCTCGCTACGCCAGGTCGCCGGTACCCTGACCGCCGAGCACGACGCGTTGACCCGGCCCGAGGACCGCGGCGCCGCGGTAGCCCGGGTGGACCGGGTACACGAACGGGCGCAGAACCTGGTGGCCCCGAGCTCCCGCTGGCTCAACACGGTCAACGACCGGTTCGCCGACCTCCAGGCCCGCATCGACGAGGACCTCCAGGCCCGGATCCGCAAGCTGGACCAGGAAGCCGGCGACCGGATCCGGTCCGGCGATCCGGCCCGGGAGTGGGCCGAGTTCGTACCGTGGCTGTACCAACGGACCAACGACGAACTGACCGACTGCCACCGGCACCTGCTCGGGCTGATCGACGAGGTGGCCGCCGAGGTCGCGGCGATGTTCGAGGGCGAGTCCGCGGATCTCGGCCGGGTCGTCGGCGGCATCGCCCCGCCGACGGCCGGCGACGCGTTCGCCCTGCAACAGTTGAGTATGCGCGGCTCAGGCCGGCTGGAACTGGCGATGCACGCCGCGCGCGGGTGGTCGCTGAGCAGCTCGGTGATCACCACGATGCTGGTCGCCACGCTGCACCCGGGCCTGCTGGTGATCCTGCCGATCACGGCGGCGCTGGGGACGGTGTTCGGCGTCAAGGCGGTGCACGGGTTCAAGACCGCACGGGTGGAACAGGGCCGCAACGAGGCGCTGCGCAGCGTCGCGAACTACCTGAACCAGGCCCGGGTGGACGCCAACCGGGCGGCGCTGAACATCCTGCGGCACGCGCGCAGCCAGTTGCGCGACTACTACCTGGACCGGGCCAACGAGCTGGCCACCACGGCGAGCACCGAACGGGCCGCGACGATCCGGGCGGTGCGGGCCGACACGTACAGCGCGCAGCGCCGGGCCACCGAGACGGCGTCGGACCTGGCCCGGGTGAGCAGCCTGCTGACCGCCGCCGAACGGGCGGCCCTCAGGCGATGAGTTTCTCCGAGAAGGCGCGGGCGCTGCTGACCGAGGCGACCGGGGCGTACCAGGGGCGGCCGGCCCAGCGGCGGCTGGAAGCGGTCGCCCGGCACCTGGACGAGCCGCTGCGGGTGGCGCTCGCCGGCCGGGTCAAGGCGGGCAAGTCGACGCTGTTGAACGCGCTGGTCGGGCAGCAGATCGCGGCGACCGACGCCGGCGAGTGTACCCGGGTGGTGACCTGGTACGGGTACGGCGAGGCGGCCCGGGCGACCGCGTACCCGCACGCCGGTACCCCCCGGGAGCTGCACCTGGTCCGGCAGGCCGACGGGGTCGTCCTGGACCTGGCCGACCTGCGCTCCGGCGACCTGGACAAGATCCGGGTCGAGCTGCCCAGCGGCTGGCTGAACCGGATGACCCTGGTGGACACGCCCGGCATGGGTTCGCTGTCGGAGTCGCTGGGCCGGCAGGCGCAGGACTTCCTGGCCGGCGAGCTGGGCGATGTCGGGGACGCCGGCGGCGTGGACGCGGTCATCTACCTGCTGCGCCAACTGCACGCCTCGGACGTGGACTTCCTGGAGGTACTGTCCGACGCGCAGTTGAGCTCCACGACACCGGTCAACGCGGTGGGCGTACTGTCTCGGGCCGACGAGATCGGCGGCGGCGCGCCGGACGCGATCGAGCAGGCGCACCGGATCGCCACCCGGTACCGGGAGGACCCCCGGATGCGCGGGCTGGTGCAGACCGTCCTGCCGGTGGCCGGGCTGCTCGCCGAGGCGGCGACGAGCCTGGGCCCCGAGGAGTACGCCGACCTCGTCTCGCTCGCCGGGCTGCCCGAGTCGACGCGGCGGATGGTGCTCGTCTCGGCGACCCGGTTCGTGACGATGCCCGGCGTACCGCTGCCGCCGGACCGCCGGCACCGGCTGCTGCGCCTGCTCGGCCTGTACGGGGTCCGGCTGGCCCTGCGGGTGCTGGAGCGCGGCGCGGTACGCCGCGAGGACCTGGTCGCCGTCCTGGTCCGGCGCAGCGGCCTGACCGAGCTGCGCCGGCTGCTGCTGACCCAGTTCGCCGAGCGCCGGGACGTACTGAAGGCGGACAGCGCGCTGCGTACCGTCGACGCGGTGACCCGTACCGACCCGATCCCGGCCGCCGGACAGCTCCGCCAGCAGGTCGAGCGGCTGCGGATCAGCGCCCACGAGCTGGCCGAGATCCGGGTGCTGACCGAGTTGCGGACCGGCCAGATCCCGGCCGCCCCGGAACAGCTCGCGCCGATGGACCGGCTGCTCGGCGGCGACGGCTCGGCGCCGACGGTACGCCTGGGGCTGCCCGAGGACGCCTCGCCCGACCAGGTCCGGACGACGATCGCCGGGCTGCACGGGTACTGGCGGCGGGTCGCCCGGAGCCCGCTGAGCGAGCCGCCGCTGGCGCGCGCCGCCGACGTACTCCTGCGCACCTGTGAGGGCCTGGCCGCCACGCTCGGGCCGCAGCCGCCGGCGCCGGCACCGCGCCCCGGCTGGGCCGAGGAGAAGACGGTGGAGACGGCACCGGTGAGGCCGTAGAGGTACAGCGGGGTCGGCGCGCCCGGGTCGGCGGCCACGTCGAGCGGATCCCAGGACTTGCCGTCGCGCAGCAGCCAGCAGCCGGGCGCCGGCCGGTCGGCCGCGGCGACGGCCCCGCACGCCAGCAGGGTGCCGTCGCGCTGGGGCAGCACGGCCCACAGCGTGGGAGACCCCGGGGGTACGTCGAGCATCGGCTGCCAGTGCGCCCCGTCGCTCGATGTCCAGACCGCCGGCCCTTCATGGGCACCGGTCAGCGCCGAGCCGATCGCGACGAACCGCCCGTCGGCCTGGATGAGCCGGTGCACCCGCTGCGGACCCGGCCCGTCCAGGCCGGTCGCCGGTACCCGCTGCCAGTGCGTACCGTCGCCGGAGCGCAGGACCGCGACGTCGCCGGCCGGATCGGTCGACGGGTCGGCCGCGGTCGCGAGGAACCCGGCGCCGGTCGCGGTCACCGCGGTCAGCTCGGTGACCCCGGGGACCGGTACCTCCGTGGCGGTCCACGAGTCGCCGGCGGTACCGGTCCACACCGTGGGGTGGTGGACGGTCGTACCGGTCCAGCCGACCGCCACGAGCCGGGAGCCGTTGACCGCGAGGTCGCTGAGGACTCCGGTACCCGGGGACGGTGGGGCGACCGGTCGCCAGCCGGCGCCGCCGTGCCGTACCCAGGCCCGGGGCAGCAGGTCGAGGGAGTTCCCGACGGCCACCAGGTCACCGGAGCCCAGTACGGCCACGGCGTTCATGGCGTCCGGCCCGGGCGGGTCGGTGACGAGCTGGCCGGTCAGCCGGACGGTGCCGGCGTGGGGTACCGCGTTGCCCGGTCGGCTGGGCTCCCGGGCCGTACCCGTGTCGCCGCCCGGCTTCGCCGTCCCGCGCATGGTCAGCGCGACGATCCCGGCGACCACCAGACCCACGACGACCACCACGATCAGGGCGGTACGCAGTCCCCGCCCCCAGTACCCCTCGCCCGGCGCTCCGGTACGGACGACCACCGGTTCGTCCCGGTCGGTGACCACCGGCCGGGCCACGTCGGGCAGCACCGGAATCTCGACGGTCACGTCCATCGCCTCGGTGAGCCCGGCCCCGACCAGGTCGAGCAGGTCCAGCGCGACGGTCGGCTCCTCGTGCTCCTCGACCGGCGCGGACACCGGCTCGGACACCGGCTCGGGAACCGGAGACACGAACGGCGTCGGCCGGGTCGTGGCCACCGGCGAGACCCGGGTCGCGCCGGCGATCGCCGCACCCAGGCTCACGGCGTACT
>VAXX01000010.1 GCA_005885115.1 Actinomycetota bacterium
TGAGCTGGCTTCCGCGCTCGGGGCGGCGGGCGTGGAGATCGTGTCGACGGGGACCACGGCGGGGCGGATCGAGTCGCTGGGCGTACCGGTGACCCGGGTGGAGGAGCTGACCGGGTTCCCGGAGACGCTGGACGGGCGGGTCAAGACCCTGCACCCGAACGTCCACGCGGGACTCCTGGCCGACCTGCGGAACCCGGCGCACGCCCAACAGTTGACCGAGTTGGGGATCGCGCCGTTCGACCTGCTGGTGTCCAACCTGTACCCGTTCAGCGAGACGGTCGCCTCGGGCGCGGACTTCGACGGGTGCGTCGAGCAGATCGACATCGGCGGACCGGCGATGGTACGCGCGGCGGCGAAGAACCACGCGAGTGTCGCGGTGGTGACGGCTCCGTCGGCGTACCCCCTTGTTCTGCAGGCGATCCGCGCCGGCGGCACCACGCCGGCCCAACGGCGGACCTTGGCGGCCAAGGCTTTCGCGGACATCGCCGAGTACGACGTGGCGGTCGCCAACTGGTTCTCCGTCCAGGAGGCGCTGGACGCCGGCGGCTGGTGGCCGGAGTTCGGCGGCCTGGCGCAGTGGCGGGCGGGCGTGCTGCGCTACGGCGAGAACCCACACCAGAAGGCCGCGCTGTACACCGATCCGACCCGCCCGTCCGGGCTCGCGCAGGCGAATCAGGTGCACGGCAAGGAGATGTCGTACAACAACTACGTCGACGCGGACGCGGCCTGGCGCGCGGCCAACGACTTCGGCCAGCCGTGCGTGGCCATCATCAAGCACGCCAACCCATGCGGTATCGCGGTGGGCGCCGATGTGGCCGAGGCGCACCGCAAGGCGCACGCGTGCGACCCGGTGTCCGCGTTCGGCGGCGTGATCGCGGTCAACGGGCCGGTGACCGTGGAGCTGGCCAAGCAGGTGAGCGAGGTCTTCACCGAGGTGATCGTCGCTCCGTCCTATGTGGACGGTGCCATCGAGGTGTTGTCCGGTAAGAAGAACCTACGCATCCTGATCGCTCCACAGTGGACAGACGAGCACATCGAGGTACGGCACATCTCCGGCGGCGTACTCGTGCAGACCGCCGACCGGGTCGACGCGCCCGGTGACGCCCCGTCCACCTGGACCCTCGCGGCCGGCGAGCCGGCCGATGCCGCGACCCTGCGGGACCTGGAGTTCGCCTGGCGGGCCATCCGGGCGGTCAAGTCCAACGCGATCCTGCTCGCCGCTGACCAGGCGACCGTGGGCGTGGGGATGGGCCAGGTGAACCGGGTGGACGCCGCGCGGCTCGCGGTCGCGCGGGCGGGCGAGCGCGCGGCCGGCTCGGTGGCGGCGTCGGACGCGTACTTCCCGTTCCCGGACGGCCTGGAGGTGCTGACCTCGGCCGGGGTCCGGGCGGTGGTCCAGCCGGGCGGTTCGGTACGCGACGGCGAGGTGATCTCCGCCGCCCAGGCGGCCGGGATCACCCTTTATCTGACCGGCACCCGGCACTTTTTCCATTAGTCGGACGATTTCCGGCCGGCAGCGTGGCACGAAGCGGGGATCCCCGCGCCGGTACCGCCTCCTAAGTTGGTTCTCACCAGGGCACGCAATAAGGAGAGCGGCAATGAGCGACGGATACTACGAGGTTGACGCGCAGGGCACCGAGGTGACCGACGGCCACGGCGACGGCGCCTTCGCGGTCGACGCGTACGACAACCAGGGCGACGGGTACCACGCGGACGGCGGGTACGACAACCACGGCGACGCGTACTACGAGCAGGCCGGTACGGACGGGCAGGGCAACGCGTACTACGAGGGCGCGGCGGTGGACGGGCAGGGCAACTCGTACGTGGAGGTCGACGGAGTTGACCAGCAGGGCGACGCGGTGCACGGGGTACAGGTCACCGACGCGTACGGCGACCGGTACACCGAGGTGGACGGCGTGGACGGCAGCGGCAACGCGGTGGTCTACCAGGAGTACGACGGCTACGTCGGCAACTGAGCTTCGCATCAGCGGTGGCCCCGGTCGGAACGATCCGACCGGGGCCACCGCTGCCTTGGGTCAGGCCGGTTTGATCATCAGGTGCGGCTGGCTGTCCCCGCCGCCGATGGAAACCTGGGTGATGTCCCAGGCCTGGGTTACCAGCAGTAGCCCGTACCAGCCCTGGGCGCCACTGGTGAACCGGGTCTCCCCGCTGCGGGTCGAGTCGCCGATGTTCTCGTTGAAGTGCCAGAGCAGCGCGCCGTCGGTGGTCCGGCTGCGGACGCAGTTGGTACCGCCGCTGTTGGCGCCCGGGAACAGGAACACCCCGCCCTCGAAGTAGCCGTGGACGCTGGTCCAGGCGACCCGGTACGTGGTGTTCGCCGCCAGGAACACGTCGAACATGGCAATGTCCCGCTGGTCGGAGTACTGCAGGACGGTGTACTGGTCCGGGGAGCTCTTTGGCACCACGCCGAAGACCCGCCCGCCGGCCCGGCGGGTGATGGCGAACGCCTGCTCGGAGGGGGAGTCAGGGGTGCTCGACGCCGGCCCGTACGGGTGGACCACCGCGGTGTCGTTGACCCCGGCGAAGCCGCTGCACGTACCGTTGCCGTTGACCGCGACGATGTCCACGCTGTACCCGCCGACGGTGCTCGACCCGAGCGTCGAGCCGGCCGAGTTCTTGAGCGACAGGTCGAAGTCGTAGTTGTACCCGCGGGTGACGACGGCGTTCCACCAGCCCGTGGTGATCGCATCGGTGTACCGCACGTCCGAGGTGGTCCCCGCGTGGTAGTCGCCGTCGGTGAGCACGGTGTCGGCCATCGCCGGACCCTGGATCGCCACCGTGGCGAGCAGGGCCAGCAGTCCGGCGCCGGTGACCCGCAAGGCGGTTCGGAGCATTGATGTCTCTCCTGGAGTGAGGGATTGATCGGGAACTCCCGCAGGCTACGGTGACCGGTCAACCGGACGGTCCCCCGATTGACCAGAATTGATCAGAGTTGTTGAGCCGGTGGGCCGCGGGCGGCCCCGGCGGGCGGGCCGGGCCCGCGCCGGGTTATGGTGCGACGCATGGGCAAAAAGGTCACCGTCGTCGGCGCCGGATTCTACGGCTCGACCACCGCGCAGCGCCTG
>VAXX01000011.1 GCA_005885115.1 Actinomycetota bacterium
GGCCCTGTCCGGCCTGCCCACCGACCGGTTCTGCTTCGAGGGCTTCCTACCCCGCAAGCCGGGCGAGCGGCGGGCCCGGCTGGCGGAGCTGGCCGGCGAGCCGCGCACGCTGGTGCTGTTCGAGGCGCCGCACCGGCTGGCGGCCACGCTCGCCGACCTCGCCGCCGCCTTTGGCGCGGACCGGCCGGCGGCGGTGTGCCGGGAGCTGACCAAGACGTACGAGGAGGTGCTGCGCCGGCCGCTGGGCGGGCTCGCGCAGTGGGCCGGGGCGCAGCCGCCGCGTGGTGAGATCACGCTGGTCGTCGGTGGGGCCCCGGCGGTGCCGGTGGTACGGCCGGACGACGGGCGGCTGCGGGCCGAGGTGGCCGGACACGAGGCCGGGGGTACGCCGCGGAAGGCCGCGATCGCGTTGGTCGCCAAGACCTACGGACTACCCAAACGCGAGGTGTACCAGGCGGTGGTGACCGCCTGACCGCCGTTTCACCAGGTGGCGGCGAGGACCACGACGGTCAGCAGTACCGGTCCACCCAGGCTCAACGCCAGGGCGCTGAGCCTGGCCCGGCGGGTCGGCAGCCGGTACGCCCCGGTCAGCCACGCGATCCCGAAGCCGCACAGCAGGATGCCGAGCAGCCCGAGGGCACACCGCAGCCGGACACTGCCCGCGTACGCCGCCGAGCCGGTCGCCGAAACCATCCGGGCCGGTACCTTCGCCCCCGGGCGTACCGGGCCGGTGCCCAGCAACGTCACCCGCTGGGCGAGGAACGTACCGCCGTCGGCGGTGAAGTCGGCGCACCGGGTGGCGACGCCGTGCGCGTGGCAGGTCGCCACGGTCGCCGTACCCGGGGTGCCGTGGCCCACCGACAGCCACAGCGGCTCGGCGCTGACCCAGGCGAGGAAGACCGCGAGCAGGCCCAGGACGAGCAGGGCGACCAGCGCCGGGAAGGGGCGGCGGGGCTGGCGTACCCGTCGAGGTTTACGAGCCCGCACGACCGTGCGGGGCAGGCGGCCGGCGCGCAGCTTCGGCGCCGGCCAGGGCTCGTCGGCCGGCTTCTCGGGCGCGAGCGCCGCGACCGCGGGCGGTTCGGCGACGGCGGGCTGCTGCGGCGGCGGGGGTGCGACCGGCGGCGGCGCGGTCAGCACGGCGGCCCGCTCGCGGTGCCGGGCGGGTGCCGGCCGGCGCGGGGGTACCTCCGGCGCCTCCCCGGTGTCCCCGTGCCACCACCGCGCGTCCGGCCCCGGCGTCCCCCACGGCCGCGCGATCTGGTCGCCGGCCTGGTCAGTCCCGCTCTGCTCGCCACCGGACCGCTCTGTCACGAGATCCATTGGACACCGGTTTGTCCCCCCGGCCGGGTATCTCGGGCGCGTGTCGGGCGCCCGTGTCAGTAGTCTTGTCGGTCATGAGTCATGTTCTCGCCGCGGTCGCCTGGCCGTACGCCAACGGCCCGCGCCACATCGGTCATGTGTCCGGCTTCGGGGTGCCCTCCGACGTGTTCAGCCGGTACATGCGGATGGCCGGGCACGACGTGCTCATGATCTCGGGGACCGACGAGCACGGCACGCCGATCCTGGTACAGGCGGAGAAGGAGGGCGTGCCCCCGCGCGAGCTGGCCGACCGGTACAACCGGCTGATCGTCGAGGATCTCGCCGCGCTCGGGCTGTCGTACGACCTGTTCACCCGGACCACGACGCGCAACCACTACGCGGTCGCGCAGGAGCTGTTCAGGACAGTCCACGACAACGGGTACCTGATAGAGCAGACGACGCGCGGTGCGGTGTCCCCGTCGACCGGCCGTACCCTGCCGGACCGGTACATCGAAGGGGAGTGCCCGATCTGCCACTACCCCAGCGCGCGCGGCGACCAGTGCGACAACTGTGGCAACCAGCTCGACCCGGAGGAGCTGATCAACCCGCGCTCCCGGATCAACGGCGAGACGCCGGTGTTCGTCGAGACCGAGCACTTCTTCCTCGACCTGCCGGCGCTGGCCGACGCGCTGCGGGAGTGGTTGGCGACCCGGACCGACTGGCGGCCCAACGTCCTGAAGTTCTCGCTTAACCTGTTGGAGGACATCAAGCCGCGGGCGATGACGCGCGACATCGACTGGGGTATCCCGGTGCCGCTGCCCGGCTGGGTGGACAACCCGAACAAGCGCCTGTACGTGTGGTTCGACGCGGTCATCGGATACCTGTCCGCGGCGATCGAATGGGCCCGGCGCTCGGACGACCCGTCGGCCTGGAAGCGTTGGTGGAGCGCGGATTCCGCCGACGCGCGGCAGTACTACTTCATGGGCAAGGACAACATCACCTTCCATTCGCAGATCTGGCCGGCGGAACTGTTGGCGTACAACGGGGAGGGCTCGCGCGGCGGGCAGCCCGGCGGGTACGGCACGCTCGCGCTGCCGACCGAGGTGGTGTCCAGCGAGTTCCTCACCATGGAGGGCCGCAAGTTCTCCTCGTCCCGCTCGGTGGTCATCTATGTACGTGACTTCCTGAGCCGGTACGACGCCGACGCCCTGCGGTACTTCGTCGCGGTCGCCGGCCCGGAGACCACCGACACGGACTTCACCTGGGCCGAGTTCCTACGCCGCAACAACGACGAACTGGTGGCCGGTTGGGGCAACCTGGTCAACCGGTCGATCTCGATGGCCGCGAAGAACTTCGGCGCGATCCCGCCCCTGGGCGACCTGACCGAAGCCGACGAGACCCTGTTGCGCAACGCCCGCGAGGCGTTCGGCACGGTGGGTCGGCTGATCGAGCGGCATCGCCAGAAGCAGGCGATCACCGAGGCGATGCGGGTGGTCGGCGAGGCCAACAAGTACCTGTCCGACCAGGCGCCCTGGAAGATCAAGGACGACCCCAAGCGGCTCGGTACCATCCTGCACGTGGCGCTCCAGGTGGTCAGCGACGCCAACACCCTGCTGACCCCGTTCCTGCCGCACTCCGCGCAGAAGATCCATGAACTGCTCGGGGGTACCGGGGTCCACGCGCCGCTACCGTCCATTGTGGAGGTTGAGGACCTGGACGGCGGGCCGGGATACCCGGTACTGACCGGGGACTACACGGTCGGGGCGCGCTGGGAGTCGGTACCGCTGGAGGTCGGTCGGGCATTGGCACCCCCCAAGCCGGTGTTCAAGAAGCTCGATCCGTCCATCGTGGACGAAGAGCTGGCCCGCGAAGCGGGGTAACGCGGCTCCCGCCTCAGGCGGCGGCGCTGGCCGCCGCCTGAGGCAGCTCGTACCGGATGTCGAAGGTACGCCGGGCGGTCGTCTCCGCGAACGGCGCCCAGGTCTCGTAGACGCCGCGCTCGAGGCAGGTCGCCCCGGTCCGCGCGACGGCGTCGCGGTCCGGCCGGATCAGCCGTACCCGCAGCCACCCGCCCTCGTCCCGGACGACCGTGCAGTCCACCCCGCGCCAGCGCACGTACGCGGTCCGCCGGGCCACCGACTCCACCGGGTATCGGGCCGCGCGTACCCGGGCCAGCACCCGGAAGTCCTCCGGCGGATCGGCGACCGCCTCGTACTCCTGGCCCCGGTACCAGCCGCTCGGCCGCGTACGTGTAGAGGACCACTTCGGTCCCGTCGGCCGTGTACGCCACCAGGTCGGCCAGGGCCGGTAGCGGCAGGTCGGCGAGGTGCGCGGTGACGAACTCGGGGATCAGGTGCTGGCCGGAGGGCGCGAAGCCGGTACCCAGGACGGCCGGGCCGAGCCGGTCGTGCGGCGGGATCTCGACCAGCCCGGGGAACTCGGCCGCGTACGGGATCTCGTAGTCCATCGGGTCGGTGGCCCGCCACCGCAGCGCGAACCCGGCCTGGTCGGCGCCGGGCTGCGACGCGGTGCCGTCGGCGCGCAGCACCGCGAGGTCGGCCGGGGTACGCAGGTGGGCGATGTCGTACTCCCGGTAGCAGAACCCGTGCGGCAGCCCGCCCCGCAGGTGCCGGGCGACCTGGGCCGCGGAGAGCACCTTGACCATCCGGGTACCGCGGCGGATCCGGGCACTGTTGCGGATCGCGGTCATCTGGCCGCCGGCGCCCGGGCTCTGGCTCAGCCGGTGTACCGCCGCCCAGCTCAGCGCCCGGCTCAGCGGGGCGTGCAGCGGGTCCTCGGGCGGCGTCGGCGCCGCCCCTTCGAGGACGGCCACCTCGGCGGCCGGGACGAACCGCCGGTACGGCTTGCGGGCGCCCGGCCGGGGATTGCGCAGGAATCCCGGCGCCGGTGCCTCGGCGAACAGCTCGTACGCCGCGCCCCGGGCGACCGGCTCGGCCGAGTAGACCGCGCTGTCGTACGCCACCCGCACATGCGTCACTCTGGAGAATGTAGGCGGGCCGACAGCACCGCTGGTTAACGTCACGTGAAACTTCCCTGCATCGCGTTTAGACCGCCCGTTGAGCGGATACCGGCGCGCGTCGGGCATGCTGGTACGCGATGAACCAGACCGACCTTCCACCGCCGCCCGAGCCGTTGCCGGTACCGGTGCTCGATTCGCATACCCATCTGGACATCGTCGGCGGCGATCCGGGCGCGAACATCGCGGCGGCGGCGGCGGTCGGCGTCACCCGGCTGGTCCAGGTCGGCGTCGACGTCGACTCCTCGCGCTGGGGCGCGGCCCTGGCCGCGGCGCAGCCGGCGGTGCTCGCGACGGTCGCGCTGCACCCCAACGAGGCGCCGCGGCTGGGCGATCTCGACGAAGCGCTGCGGGTCATCGAGGGCCTGGCCGGGCAGGAGCGGGTGCGCGGCATCGGCGAGACCGGCCTGGACACCTTCCGCACGGGCGAAGCCGGGCGGGCGGCGCAGGAGCGCAGCTTCCGCGCGCACATCCAGATCGCCAAGGACACCGGCAAGGCGCTGGTCATCCACGACCGCGACGCGCACGCCGACGTGCTGCGGGTGCTGGACGAGGAAGGCGCGCCGGACACCGTGGTGCTGCACTGTTTCTCCGGCGACGAGAGCTTCGCGGTCGAGTGCGTCAAGCGGGGGTACGTGCTCTCCTTCGCCGGTACCGTCACCTTCAAGAACGCCCGGAACCTGCGCGACGCGGCCGCCGTGACCCCGCTCGACCAGATCCTCGTGGAGACCGACGCACCGTACCTGACCCCGATGCCCTACCGGGGCAGGCGGAACGGCTCGTACCTGATCCCGCTGACGGTACGGGCGTTGGCCGCCACCAAGGGCGTGGAGCTGGATGCCTTGTGCGCGGCCATTTCCGCGACCGGGGAACGGGTCTTCGGAAGCTGGAGCGGGTGAGCCGGCTGCTGGGTCCGGCGGAGATCCGTGAGCTGGCGACCCGGCTCCGGGTACGCCCGACGAAGACCCTCGGGCAGAACTTCGTCCACGACCCGAACACCGTCCGCCGGATCGTCGCCACCGCCGCCCTCCAGCCCGACGACGTCGTGGTCGAGGTCGGTCCGGGGCTCGGCTCGTTGACCCTCGGGCTGCTGCCGGCCGCCGCGCGTGCTCGAACGGGACGCGCTCCGGCTGACCGGCGCCGAGGTGACCGGTACCACCGCGCTGGTGGCCAACCTGCCGTACAACGTGGCCGTACCGGTGGTGCTGCACCTGCTCGCGACCGTACCCACGATCCGGCACGGCCTGGTCATGGTGCAGAAGGAGGTGGCCGACCGGCTCACCGCCGGCCCCGGCTCCAAGGTGTACGGCGCCCCGAGCGCCAAGCTCGCCTGGTACGCCACTGCCCGCAATGCGGGGAAGGTGCCGCCGAACGTCTTCTGGCCCGTACCCAATGTGGAGTCCGGTCTGGTGGCCTTCACCACCCGGCAGCCGCCCGCGGCGCTTGACCGCCCGGCGGTCTTCGCGGTGGTCGACGCGGCCTTCGCGCAGCGGCGCAAGACGTTGCGGGCGGCCCTGTCCGGATGGGCCGGCAGCCCGGACGCCGCCGCCGCGATCCTCACCAAGGCGGGGGTGGATCCCGGCGCCCGGGGCGAGTCGCTCACCATAGAGCAGTTCGCGGCCATCGCGGGCGGGAGGTCTGTTGACTGAGGCGTTGTTCGAGGAGGACCGGCCCCGGCTCGGGGCGTCCGGTCCGGTCCGCGTGCGGGTTCCCGCGAAGATCAATCTGCATCTGGCCGTCGGCCCGTTGCGCGCCGACGGGTACCACGAGCTGACCACCGTGTACCAGGCCATCTCGCTGTACGACGAGGTGACCGCGCGCCGGGGCGACCAGCTCACTCTGACCATGGAGGGCGAGGGGGCCGGGCTGCTGCCGCTGGACGGGTCGAACCTGGTGCTGCGCGCGGCCCGGGCGCTGGCCGCCGCGGCCGGCGTCGCGCCGCACGCGCGGCTGCACCTGCGCAAGCAGATCCCGCTGGCCGGCGGGCTGGCCGGCGGCAGTGCGGACGCGGCGGCGGCGCTGGTCGCCTGCGACGCGCTGTGGGGCACCGGCCGGAGCCGGGACGAGCTGGCCGGGATCGCCGCCGGCGTCGGCTCGGACGTGCCGTTCCTGATCCACGGGGGTACGGCGTTGGGCACCGGCCG
>VAXX01000012.1 GCA_005885115.1 Actinomycetota bacterium
GGCCGACCTCGAGGTCGAGTTCGTCGACTCGGACAGCTACGCCGAGTGCATCCGGCTGATCGACACGTACGACATCGACCTGCTGGTCCTCGACGGCGAGGCGACCCCGGGCGGCGGGCTGGGCATCGCCCGGCAGTTGCGCGACGAGCTCGACGAGACCCCGCCGATCGCCGTGGTGATCGCGCGGGCCGCCGACAAATGGCTGGCCGCGTACGCCAAGGTGGATGCGACACTGGTGCACCCGCTCGATCCGGTCACCACCGGGCGCACCGTCGCGGATCTGCTGCGCGAGCGGGCCCGCGCCTGACACTTGGAGGTCCCGTGGGCGACCGCACCTGGCCGCAGCTGATCAGCGCGCTCCTGCGCGGCGACGAACTGTCCACTGAGGACACCGCCTGGGCGATGGGCGAGATCATGGCCGGTTCCGCGACGCCGGTGCAGGTCGCCGGCTTCGCGGTGGCGCTGCGCGCCAAGGGCGAGACGTCGGCCGAGGTGACCGGGCTGGTCGCCGCGATGCTGGCCAGCGCCGTCCGGGTGGAACTGCCCGAAGGGGTACGCGCGGACGCGGTCGACGTCGTCGGTACCGGGGGGGACCGGGCGCACACCGTCAACATCTCCACCATGGCCGCGCTCGTGGTCGCCGGTGCGGGGGTACGGGTCGTCAAGCACGGCAACCGGGCCGCCTCCTCCGCCTGCGGTACCGCCGACCTGCTCGAACACCTCGGGCTGCCGTTGGACCTGTCCGGCGCCGGGGTGGCCCGGTGCGTACAGGAGGCGGGCATCGGGTTCTGCTTCGCGGCCGCGTTCCACCCCGGGATGCGGCACGCCGCGGTACCCCGGCGGGAGTTGGGCGTACCCACCTTCTTCAACTTCCTCGGCCCGCTGACCAACCCCGGCCAGCCGAAGTCGGGCGCGGTGGGCTGTGCCGACCCGCGCATGGCGCCGGTGATGGCGGAGGTCTTCGCCGCCCGGGGCGACTCGGTGCTGGTGATGCGCGGCGAGGACGGGCTGGACGAGTTCACCACCACCGCGCCGACCCGGGTCTGGGCGGCCGCCGGCGGCAGCGTCACCGAGCTGGTCATCGACGCGCTGGACCTCGGCCTGCCCCGCTCGCAGCCGGGCGACCTGCGCGGTGGCGACGCGGCGTTCAACGCCGACGTGGCGCGCCGGCTGCTGGCCGGGGAGCCCGGCCCGGTACGCGACGCGGTGCTGGTCAACGCCGCCGCCGCGCTGGCCGCCCACGCCGGGTTCGGCACGGACGTACCGGGCGCGCTCAAGGCCGGTCTGGACCGGGCGGCGCAGTCCATCGACTCCGGGGCGGCGGCGGCCGCACTCGACCGCTGGATCAGCCTCGCCCAAGCGATCCGCGTGGAGCAGTAGCCGGCCCGGTCAATCCGCGTCGGCGAAGCCGATCGAGAACGCGGCCTCCAGGTCGTGCTGCGAGTACGCCCGGAACGCGATGTGGGTATCCGTGCCGAGCACCCCGGCGGTCTTGTCGATGCCGCCCGCGATCACCTCGGCGACCTGGTCGAACTCTCGTACCCGCACGATGGCGATCAGGTCCAGGCTGCCCGCGACGGAGTAGACCTCGCTGACCCCGGGCAGGTCGGCGAGCGCCTCGGCCACCTCGGGAATCGAGTCGGTGGCGCAGTCGATGAGCACGATCGCGGTTATCACCCGGTCACCGTACCCGACCGGCCGTACCGGATGGCGTCGGTGAGGTGCTCGTCCGGGCCGACGTACCCGCCCGGCCAGGCCTGCTCGGCGTCGCCGGTGAGGGTGGCGTCGGGCGCGACGAGCAGGTCGCGTTCGCCCAGTGCGTGCAGGTTGGCGGCGAGGTAGTCGCGCGGGGTACCGGTGTCCAGGTAGGTGCCGCCGTACTCGACCACGGTCAGCTCGCCGGCGGCCTCGGCGGGCCGCCACACCGTGCGTACCAGGTCGGTGGGGACCGGCTCCAGCCCGGCGACCCGGGACCAGGGCAGCAGCGAGCAGCCGGCGAACCGGTACCGGCCGAACTCGGGGCGCTGTGCGGCCGGTACGCCGAGCAGGCGCGTCGTACCCCGGTCCCAGCCGGCCAGCAGCGGACTCAGCTCGCCACCGGCCAGGTACGCGTCGGCGTTGCCGACCAGGACACCCCGCCCGGCGACCCAGTCCCGCAGCCGGGCCACCCCACCGGCGGTACCGAGCGGACGCGGCCCGGGTTCGACCGACAGGTACGCCCGGTCCCCGACCGCCGCGACGACCTGCTCCGCCAGGTAGCAGGCGTTGACCGCGACGCGCTCGGGTCCGGTGAAGCCGAGTCGCGCCAGCCGGGTCAGGGCCAGCTCCAGCAGCGGTACGTTGCCGACCGGGCACAGCGCCTTGGGTACGTCCGCGGTCAGCGGCCGCAGCCGGCGACCCTCCCCGGCGGCGAGGACGATCGCGCACAGGTCAGTCACGGGTACCGGCCTGCGGTCCGATGTCGTAGTGCCCGAGCAGGTGCGCCGTCGCGGTGGTGAGCGCCGGCAGGTCGGCCAGCGGATGCCAACCGACCTCGAGCACCTCGGCCCCGTCGGCGCGCAGCGCGACCGTGTCCGGTACCCGGGCCCGGAACACCACATCGACCCAGCGTCCACGGAAATGCACGACCGCATTGGGCTCGCCCGGGGTGAGCTGCCGCGGGTCGACCCGGATGCCGGTCTCCTCGTACAGCTCCCGGGCCGCTCCGACCACCGGAGCCTCGCCGCGCTTGAGCAGGCCGGCCGGCAGCGACCAGTGCCGTCCGGGCGGTTGGCGCAGCAGCAGGAGCCGGCTGCCCGACTCGTCGGTGACGAGTACCACGCCGCCGATGATGTACTTGGCGCTGCCCAGCCGGACCAGCCGGCGCCGCCAGCGGACCGGAAGCCGGTAGTACACGCCGTACAGCACGAACCGCGCGAGCGACACCGGGCGACTGGTCATGAGCGCCAAGGCTAACGGGACGGCACCCCGGGCCGGCGCCCCCGGGGGTCAGTGCCGCGCGTTGTCCACCGCGGCGATCATCCGCTCGACGAGCTCGTCGGCGGACAGCCGGTGCTCGGCCACGGCGACGAGCAGCGCCTCCAGGTCCGGGTACCCGCCCTGGGCGGCCAGCGTGGTCAGCAGGTCGTCGCCGGACAGCCCGCGCCCGCGCTGGCGCAGCGCCGATCCGATCGCGCCCCGGGCGATGCGGACCTTGTGCGCGATGGTCGCCGGCTCGCCCGCGTTGAACCACTGGCTGATCTGCAGTCGGGCGTGCGGGGTCTTGACGAAGTCCAGCCAGTCCCGGGAGGGACCGGAGTTCGACGGGTCGGTGGTGATGATCTCCACGACGTCGCCGTCGTGCAGGACCGAGGACAGCGGTACCAGCCGTCCGCCCAGCCGCGCCCCCACGCAGCCGTGCCCGGCCTGGACGTCCAGGGTGTACGCCAGGTCGACCGGAGTGCTTCCGGTGGGGAGCTGGATCCGGCGCCCGTCACCGGTGAACACCAGGATCTGCCCCTCGGTCAGGTCGCAGCGCAGCGCATCCAGGAAGCGCGCCGCGTCGTCGGCCACCACCTCCCAGTCGAGTACCCGGTCCAGCCAGGCGAGCTGGTCCCGCCGGGTCTCCTTGGACAGCCGGGCGGTGTACGCCGGGAAGCGGAAGTTGGCCACGATGCCGTACTCGGCGGCCTGGTGCATCGGCTCGGTGCGGATCAGCACTTCCAGCGGCTGGTTGTCCGGCCCGAGCACCGTGGTGTGCAGGGAGCGGTACAGGTTGTTCTTGGGCGAGGCGATGAAGTCCTTGAACCGTCCCGGTACCGGCCGCCAGGTGCCGTGTACCGTGCCCAGCGCCGCGTAGCAGTCGGTCTGCGGCCCGTCCACGATGATGACGATCCGGGGCAGCTCGCGGGGGACCGGGTGCCCGGCGGCGGCGCTGTCCTTCCAGATCGAGTAGAAGTGCCGTGGCCGGGGCTCCACCACGGCGTTGATCTTCGCCCGGGACAGTGCCGGCTTGACGTGCGAGATCACCGAGTTCAGGTGGTACGCCCAGGCGGGCCGGGCGGACACGTACCGCTGGATCTCCGCGAACCCGTCCGGGTCCAGCGCCCGGAGCACGGTGTCCTCCAGCTCCCGCTTGAGGGCCTGGATGCCCAGCCGCTCACACAGCGGTACCAGCACGTCCTGGGTCGCCTTCGCGATCCGCGCCCGGGAGGCAGGGGAGCGGGCGTCGAGGGTACGCATGTTGTGCAGCCGGTCGGCCAGCTTGATGACCAGGACGCGGACGTCCTGACCGGCCTTGACCAGCATCTTGCGGATGGTCTCGGCCTCGGCGTCGGCGCCGAAGAAGCCCTTGTCGAACTTGGTCACCCCGTCGACCAGCAGCGCCACCTCGGCGCCGAACTCGTCGCGCAGCGCCGGCAGCGTGTAGCTGGTGTCCTCGACGGTGTCGTGCAGCAGCGCCGCGGCCAGGGTCGTCGTATCCATCCCCAGCTCGGCGAGGATCTGCGCGACGGCGAGCGGGTGGGTGATGTACGGCTGGCCGCTCTTGCGTAGCTGTCCCCGGTGC
>VAXX01000013.1 GCA_005885115.1 Actinomycetota bacterium
GCGAGAGCACGATCAGCAGTGCTGCGAGGTAGCCGAGAGCGTGCACGATCAGCAGCGTGCCTTCCAGGCGGCGGCGCTTGACCGTGCCGTCGCGCAACGCCTTGACGCTGGACACCTTCAGGTCGGCGGCGAGCAGGGTGAGTAGCGGGAAGAACAGCGCGGCCTGGTGCCGGGTGATGAAGCCTTTCAGTCCGCGCCGGCCCAGGGCCGATCTGGTGGCCCAGATGAGCACCTCGGGCGCGACGTCCGGGTCGAGATCGTCGTCGTTGGGGTTGTTGTGGTGGCGGGTGTGCTTGTCCATCCACCAGCCGTAGCTCATTCCGATGCCGAGGTTTCCGGCGAGCCGTCCAGCGATTTCGCTGGGACGTTTGGTACGGAACACCTGGCGGTGTGCCAGGTCGTGCGCAACGAGCCCGACCTGGGCGAATGTGACGGCGAGGAACACGGCTGTCACCAGCTGCCACCAGGACGAGCCGATGAGGAAGAACGCGGTCCAACCGCCGAGGAACATGAGCGTGACGACGCTCAGCCGTGCGACATAGTAGGCGGGCCGGCGCTCCATCAGCCCCTCGCCGTTGATCAGGCGGGACAGGACCGCGAAGTCGCTGCCGGTCGTTGTCCGCGATGGCGTCATGGTGATCGTCATGTCCCTATCCAACCGGCCAGGGCCTGGATCGTCAGGAGCGCTACGTCCTGCGGCCCGGTGGTGCTAGCACCACCGTGAACCGCGCGCCGGTGGGCAGAATGTGATCTGTGGACGTAGCCGGGACGGGTGCACGGTTGGGCCGGTGGGTCCGGCGCGGGGTGCGCTGTGTGCTGGCCGGTATGGCGGGGATGGGGCTGGCGTTCACCAACATTCCGCTGCTGGCCGTGTCGGTTGTCGCGTTGGCCCTGACGCCGGTGCCGTTCCTTGGCCTGGCGCTGGTGCCCTGGACGATGACGCTCGTGCGGATGCGTACCAATCTGGAGCGCAGACGTGCTTCACGGACCGGTGTCCTGGTGACCCGCCCGTACCATCCGCCCCCGCCACGGGCCGGTCCCGGCTGGCAGCGCTTCCGGTGGACCGTGACGGACCCGGCCACCTGGCGCGACCTGGCCTGGCTCGCACCGGGTGCCATCGTCGGGTTCACCCTCGGGACGGTCAGCGTGCTCGTGCCGCTGTACGCCCTGGCGGGTCTGACGCTGACGCCGTTGTGGATCTGGCTCGCCACCGGCTGGTACGGCTACGGCGCCACCTGGTCCATCGACACGTGGCCGGCCGGCCTGCTCTGCTTACCCCAGGGCGCCGTCATCCTCGCCGCCGGCCTGTGGGCGGCGCCGTGGCTGCGCCGCGTCGACGCCCAGTTCGCCCGGCTCTTCCTCGCGCCGACCAGGGCCGCCGAACTCCGGCTGCGCGTCACGCAGCTGACGACCACGCGTGCCGACACGGTGGACGCGCAGGCGGCCGAGCTGCGCCGCATCGAACGCGACCTGCACGACGGCGTCCAGGCCCGCCTCGTCTCGCTGAGCATGGTCATCGGCCTGGCCGACCAACTGATCGACCCGAACCCGGCCGAGGCCCACAAGCTGCTCGCCGAGGCGCGGGAGGCCAGCGGCGCCGCGCTGGTCGAGCTGCGGCACCTCGTCCGCGGCATTCACCCACCGGTGCTCGCCGAACGTGGACTCGGCGGGGCGCTGCGTGCACTTGCGCTCAGCCTGCCGGTCCCGATCACGGTCGATATCGACCTGCCCGGAAGGCCCGACACACCCGTCGAGTCCGCGGCGTACTTCGCCGTCGCCGAGACGCTGACCAACATGATCCGACACAGCCGCGCCCACACCGGATCGGTGACCATACGGCACGCCGACAGCGCGCTGACCATGGTCGTCACCGACGACGGCACCGGAGGCGCCAACCCGGCCGCCGGCACCGGCCTGCGCGGTATCGAACGCCGCCTCGCCGCCTTCGACGGCACGATCGTCGTGTCGAGCCCACCCGGGGGACCCACCGTCATCACCATGGAGCTGCCGTGCGCGTTGTCATCGCCGAGGACCATGCCCTCCTCCGGGACGGACTGACCCGGCTCCTGCATGCCTTCGACTTCGACGTCGTCGCGACCGTCGACAACGGCCCAGCCGTGCTTCCCGCCCTGCTCCACCACAAGCCCCAGGTAGCGATCATGGACGTCCGCCTTCCGCCGACATTCACCGACGAAGGTCTGCAAGCCGCGATCGCTGCCCGAACCCAGATGCCCGGCCTGCCGATCCTCATGCTCTCCCAGCACGTCGAGCCCCTCTACGCCCGCGAACTGCTCAGCACCCCGTACGGCGGTGTGGGCTACCTCCTCAAGGATCGGGTGTCCAACGTCGGCGAGTTCGTCGACGCCGTCCGCCGGGTCGCCGAAGGCGGGACCGCCATGGACCCCGAGGTGATCTCGCAACTGCTCGCCCGCCGGGAGCCACTCGCGGTGCTCACCGCCCGGGAACGCGAAGTGCTCGCGGAGATGGCCGAAGGCCGTTCCAACGCGGCGATCGCGGCCAAGCTCGGCATCACCGAAAAGGCGGTCAGCAAACACATCAACAACATATTGACGAAGCTTGACATGCCGCCCTCCGACGACGACAACCGTCGGGTCCTTGCCGTCCTGGCATACCTGAACAGGTAAGGCCCTGGCCGGCGTTTCCGCTGGTCAGGGCCTTACCTTCTGTCGGGGTGGCGGGATTCGAACCCACGACCTCTTCGTCCCGAACGAAGCGCGCTACCAAGCTGCGCTACACCCCGAGCGTGCCGAGCAATAGTAGCGGACCCGGCGTCCCGTGCGAACCTGGGTATCCGGTTACCGCGGTACCAGCGTCAACAGCGACGCCTCGGGCCGGCAGGCGAACCGTACCGGGGCGGTCGGGTGGGTACCCAGGCCGGCGGACACGTGTAGCCAGGCGGACGAGCCGGGCCAGCGGTGCAGGCCCCGGGCCATCCGCCGGTCCAGTCCACAGTTGGTGACCAGGGCACCGACGCCGGGTACCCGGACCTGGCCGCCGTGCGTGTGGCCGGCCAGCAGCAGGGAGAATCCGTCGGCGGCCATCCGGTGCAGGATCTCAGGTTCGGGGCTGTGGGTCAGGCCGAGGTGGACGTCGGCGGACTCGGATGCCGGACCGGTGACCGAGGCGTAGTCGTCG
>VAXX01000014.1 GCA_005885115.1 Actinomycetota bacterium
GGACCTCGACATCGGCAGCGGCGGCCTGCTGATCCTGCCGACCACGCTGTCCAAGAAGTTCCCGAACCTCGGCGTACAACCGGGTAAGGACAAGGCGATCCGGCTGCTGAACCTGGCCAACCTGTCCGGCAAGGGCGCCGCCGGCAACACCGGTGGCGAGCTGCAACTGCTCGCGATGCCGCAGATGGCCAACATGCGCTCGCAGGGCGCGGTGTGGACCGATCCGGCGACCGGCATCGTGTGGGTGTTCGTGACCGGACACGGTGGTACGGCGGGGATCCAGGTGACCGTGGACGCCGCCGGCAACCCGAAGATGACGGTGAAGTGGTTCCTCGGCACCGGATGGACCTCGTCGGCGTTCGTCGCGGGCGGCGTGCTGTTCGCCGCCGACGGGGCGGGGGAGCACACCACAACCCAGAAGCTGCACCAGGTACAGGCGATCAACCCGACCACCGGCCAGGTCGTGTGGACCGGCACGATCGGACTGCACCACTGGTCCAGCCCGATCGAGGCGGACGGCGTGATCTACATGCCCGACGGCAACTCCGGGGGGTTCGGGAGCGGCACGAGCGGCAACCTCACCGCATGGTCGCTGGCGTGACGTACCCACAGAGCAGGACCCGGCCGGTCGGTCGGGTCCTGCTCGTCGCGCTGACCCTGGCCCTGGGCCTCGCCGGCTGTGACAGCAGACCCGCGCCGGCCAACCGGTGCGCGATGCTGGCCCAGCGGTACGCCCTGACGCCCTGCCCGCCCGACCCGGTACCGGTCGAGCTGGTCCCGGTGCACAACCTGGACCCGAAGCTCTCCGGCCCGGACGCGCAGAAGCTGGCCCAGGCGTACCTGCGTTCCCGCGCCCTGTACTACCTGGCGATCCAGGACAACAGCGAGAAGTTCTTCACCTCCGGGGTCATCGACCTGCCCGACCTCACGCCGCTGATGTTCGACGCGGAGACCGGGCACATCCGCGACGCCAGGGCGAAGCACGGCAGCCTGGTACTGGTGTCCCGGTCCTCAGGGTGGCGGGCCCGGAAGACCAGGTGATCCGGGTACCCGGCCAGCCCGACGAGACGGTGTCGACGCTGGCCGCCGGCGACGGGTACAGCCTGCTGCTCGGCGGGGTACTGGTGACGAGGGACGGGATGCCGGAGACCTTCGCCGAGCTGGGCCAGTGGGAGTGCCTGGATCCGGATACCCACGGCGCCTGTCAATTGCCCCCATCACCCGCCGGCTGAGGCTAATCCTCTGGGCTGGTGAGGATCGCGATGATGTCGCGGGTGGCGGCGGCGGGATCGCCGCCCGCCGCCCGCACCCGGACCTCGCTGCCCGCCACCGCGCCCAGCCCCATCACCGCGAGGATGCTGCGGGCGTTGGCGCTGCGGCCGTCCGCGACCAGTTCGATGGTGGTGTCCGCGTAGCGCGCCGCCGTCTGCGCGACCTGGCCGGCCGGCCGGGCGTGCAGATGCTTGGGCAGCACCACGATCTGCTCCACGATCTGCTCAGAGCTTGCGGGCATCGCGCGCCTCCTCCGCCGCGCGGGCGACCGCCGCGAGGTCCAGTCCGATGCTGGCGGCCACGCCCGCCGCGACCGCGCCCTCGATGAACGGGGCGTCGGCGAGGGCGACCGCCGGCCCGTCGGCGTCCAGCTCGGCGAGGACCGACCGGGCGGTGAGCACGGCACTGCCCAGATCAGGGATCAGCAGTACGCCCGCCCCCTGGTCCGCCTTCGCGATGGCCTCACCGATCAGGCGGGAACTGGTACCGAGCTGACCGTCCTCGGTACCCCCGGCCGGTACCACCCGGGCGCCGCCGGCGATCTGCCCGACGAGCTCGGCGGCCCCGGCGGCCAGGCTGCTGCTGTGCGAGATGAGGACGATGCCTACCATGAATGGTCTACCGTTCCATTAAGCCGAATATAAATCGGCGATACCGAAGGGGTACCCGTGACACGTGCCGTTGAACGCGCCGCGCAGATCCTGCTCGCGCTCGCTTCCGGTACGCCGCGCCTCGGGGTGTCCGAGATCTCTGAGCTGGTCGACATCCCCAAGCCCACGGTGCACACCATGCTGCGCACGCTGGAGCGGCAGGGACTGGTGGTCCAGGAGGCCGAGGGCGGCAAGTACGCGCTGGGCCCGGCCGTACTCCAGCTCGGCAACGCATACCTCGACGGGTCCGAACTGCGCGCCCGGTCGGCGTCCTGGGCCGAGCGGCTGGCCCGGCAGACCGGCGAGGCGGTCTGGGTCGGTGTGCTGTCCGGCCACAACGTCGTGGTGGTGCACCACGCCTTCCGGCCCGACGACCTCGTCCAGATCCTTGAGGTCGGCGCCGCCGTACCGTGGCACGCCTGCGCGCTCGGCCAGGCGATCGCGGCCAGCCTGGACGACGGGGCCCGCAAGGCGCTGCTCGCCGGACCGCTGCCCCGGCTGACCGGCCGGACGGTCACCGATCCCGAGGCGTTGCACCAGACCCTCGTCGCCGTCCGCGAGCGCGGGTACGCCGTGGAGGACCAGGAGGCGACGCTCGGCGATGCGGGACTGGCCGCCCCGGTGTACGACTGGTCCGGCCGTACCGTCGGGGCGCTGGGCCTGGTCGGTCCGGTGGACCGGCTGCTGGGCGCCGGGCCGGAGCGCCGGTTGGCCGACGCGGTACGCACGACGGCCCGGGCGCTGTCCCGCGACCTCGGTGCCGGGCGCTGACTCACGGGACCGTCACCCCGATCCGTTGCCGGACCAGCGTTGCCGTCTCCTCGGCGTCCCGCATCGCCAGCGCCTCGGCGAAGATGCCCGCGCACGCCGCGGTATCCAGCCGGAGCAACCGGTACCGGGTCTCGTCGATCCGGGCACAGGCCACGCTGAAGTGGCGTACCCCGGCGCCGAGCAGCAACGGCAGGGTGGTCGGGTGGGCACCGGCGTCACCGCACACGCTGACCGGCCGGTGCGCCAGCCGCGCGCCGGTGACGACGCGGGCGATCAGGTCCAGCACGTACGGGTGGGCGGTCAGCTCCGGCCGGGCCCGGGGATCGGTCCGGTCCAGGTCGAGTACCTGGGCGGTCAGGTCGTTGGTACCAATGGAAAAGAAGTCCGCGACCGTGCACAGCTCGTCGATCGCGGTGACCGCCGCGACCGTCTCCACCATCGCGCCGACCGGGATCGCCGGCGCCCCCAGTTCGCTGACCGCCGCCCGGACCGCCCGCAGGTCGGCGGCCGTGGTGACCATCGGCACCATGATGCGGACGTCCACCCCGCGCCCGGCGTCCAGGATCGCCCGAAGCTGCGCGGCGAGCGCGTCCCGGTTGTCCAGTAAGGCTTTCAGGCCCGCCGGCTGGTCCTTCAGGAACGGTGGCACCTTGTCGTTGGCGAAGTCGAGCAGGCGGATGGTCACCGGCCAGCCGGCGGTATCGGCGAGGATCGGCCGCAGCGCGCGGCGGTGGTCGGCGTCGGTGGGCCACCGGTCGGCGTGCAGGAACGGCAACTCAGTACGCAGCAGCCCGATCCCCTCGGCACCGCTCTCGCGCCCGACCCGTACCTCGGTATCCGAGGCGACGTTGCACAGCAGCCCGAACGGCTGCCCGTCGGCGGTGACGTGGAGCCGTCCGCGGTCGGTGGCCAGTACCCCGCGCCGCTGCCCGTCCCGCGCGGTGGCCTCGTCGGCCCGCGCCACCTCCGCGTACGGCGGGTCGGCCACCACGGCGCCCGCATCGGCATCGACGAGCAACGATGTGCTGTCCGGTAGGTCGAGGACCTCCGGGTCGACACCGACGACGAGCGGCAGCCCGACGGAACGGGCGACGATCGCGGCGTGCGAGTTGGCCCCGCCCCGTACCGTGACCGCGCCGGCCAGCCCCTGACCGAGGTGTTCGAGCAGGTCGGCGGGGCCAAGATCCTCGGCGACGAGGACGAAGCGGCGCAACGTCGGGGTCGCCGACCCGGTACGGGCGAGCCGTTCGATGACCCGCCGGCCGACCTGCCGTACGTCGGCGGCGCGTTCGCGCAGCATCTCGTCCGGCAGCGACTCCAGCATCCGGGCGTACTCCTCGACCGCGTCGTGGATGCCGTGCAGCGGGTCGTCTCCGGTGGCCGCCCGCCAGGCGGCGTCCACCAGGCCCGGGTCGGTGGCGATCACCGCGCCGACCGCGACGATGTCGGCCACCGCCCGCCGGCCCTGGGCCCTGGCCCGGTTCGCGACCCGGTTCAGGTCACCGGCCACGTCCCGGAACGCCTGCTCGACCCGGTTCGGGTCCAGCGGCCCGGCGCCGAGCTGGATCGGCCGGTCGACCCGCCACGACGCGGCGACCGCCGTACCGGGAGCCACCCCGGTACCGGTCCAGCGACTCGATACCGTCGTCATGTCGCCGTCACCGTCGCCAACGCTTCGAGGATGAG
>VAXX01000015.1 GCA_005885115.1 Actinomycetota bacterium
GCGGTCCGGTTGATCGACAACGGGGCACGGTTCATCTGCACCAACCCCGACCCGACCGGCCCGTCGGCGGAAGGGGCGCTCCCGGCGGCCGGCTCGGTGGCCGCGATGATCTCCAAGGCGACCGGGGTGGAGCCGTACTTCGTCGGCAAGCCCAACCCGATGATGATGCGCTCGGCGCTGAACACGATCGGCGCGCACTCCGAGACGACCGCGATGATCGGCGACCGGATGGACACCGATGTGCTGTGCGGCCTGGAGGCGGGACTGGAGACGATCCTCGTGCTGTCCGGGATCAGCGGGCGGGGCGACATCGACCGGTACCCGTACCGGCCGTCCCGGGTCATCGACTCGGTGGCCGACCTGATCGACGAGGTCTGACCGGCGCTAGATCAGCGGGGCGTTCACGGCGGCGGCGAGCGCGCGCCGGCAGGCGGTCAGCAGCGGCCGCAGCGCCTCGTCCCGTTGGCGGGCCTCGAATCCGGTGACCGCGCCGCCCGGTGCGCTCTGCCCGGCCAGCGCGAGTACGCCGTCCAGGACGGTCGCCCGGGCGTACAGCCGGCGGGCCCGGGCGTCGTACCCGGGTGGGAGGTCGCCGACCGAGTCCGGGCGCCGCAGCGTGGCCAGCGCGCCGGCCAGCTCCGGGCGCCACTGCGCGACGTCCAGCCGGGCCAGTTGTGCGGTCGCCTCGGCAAGTGCCGCGTTGAGGTCCCCTTCGGCCTCCCCGACCCCCGGCCCGGGCTCGGCCCGCTCCTCGGGCAGTTCGTACACCCGCCACAGCACCGTCTGGAAAACGTCGCCGGAGCCGGAGGTGTGCTGGCGTACCTCGGGGACCAGCCCGTACGGGCCGGCCAGCGCGGCCTCCTCGGCCAGCAGCGCGGCGGCGGAGAAGTCACCCGGTCCGGGTAGCCCGCGCGGGTCCCCGGGCACCGGCAGGACCAGCCGTACCTGGTCCGGGTGCAGCGGCGCGAAGACGCTCAGGATCTCGCCGAGCGGCACCTCGGTCCAGGTGCCGGGCGCACCGGCCGCGAGGTGGTCCTCGTCCTCGGCGATCTCGGCCGCGACGTCGTCGTAGGGCACCAGCCCGGCACGCCAGGCCCGGACCCAGCTGACGAAGCGGGTGCTGCGGCCGACCGTCAGGGTCGCCGTCCGCGCTGCGGGGGACATGCAGGCAAGGGTACGTGCCGGGCGCTGCTCTGTCTCGCTTCGCGCCCGCCAGGAAGGTCGGATGTATCGGCTCTTGACGACGTCTGTCGACCCGGCCTAGCGCACGCCGGTCAGTAAGGAAGGCTTCCTTACTGACCTCTCCCGGTGCCGCCGCCGCCACGACGAGAACAACCCGGGCGACCCGACGTACACGCAGTACGACGACGTGGCCCTGAGCTGAACCGGCCGGCAGACCCGGGCCGGAGCTCCCGGCCCGGGTCCGCTACCGTCGCAACCGTGTACGGGGACGACGTGCTGAAGAACGACCGGCGCCGCCGTACGGTCATCCCGGAGGTCGACGCCGAGCCGGAGCTGGTCGTCGAGGACGTCGACTCCGGGTTCTGCGGCGCGGTCGTCGGCTTCGAGTCCGGCGCGGTGGTGCTGGAGGACCGGTTCGGCAAGCGGCGCAACTTCCCGCTCGCGCCGGCCGCGTTCTTCCTTGAGGGCCGGCCGGTGACCCTGCGCCGTCCGGTGGCCGCACCGGCGCCGCGGCGTCGGCTGACCGCCAGCGGGTCGGTCGCCGTTCCCGGCCAGCCGGCCCGGGTGGCCCGAGCGAGCCGGATCTGGGTGGAGGGGATCCACGACGCCGCGCTGGTCGAACGGATCTGGGGCGACGACCTGCGGGTCGAGGGCGTCGTGGTGGAGCCGCTGGACGGGATCGACGCGCTGCCCGAGGCGGTACGGGACTTCGCGCCCGGTCCGGGGCGGCGGCTCGGCGTCCTGGTCGACCACCTGGTGCCCGGCAGCAAGGAGAGCCGGATCGTCGCCGGGGTCGGCTCGGCGGACGTACTCGTGACCGGACACCCGTACGTCGACGTGTGGCAGGCGGTGAAGCCGGCCCGCCTCGGTATCCCGGCCTGGCCGGTGATTCCGCCCGGTCAGCCGTGGAAGGAGGGCGTCTGCGCGGCGCTCGGGGTGGCCGAGCCGGCGGACCTGTGGCGGCGGATCCTGGCCACCGTCGACAGCTACCGGGACGTGGAGACCCCGCTGGTCAACGCGATGGAACGGCTGATCGACTTCGTAACGTCGTAACTAGGTGGTCCACGGGTCCCGGGTGAAGACGAAGGTCGCGATGTCCAGCGCGGTGACCGCGCCGGTACGGGAGCGGCGTACGGTCAGCACCTCCCCGTGGTTCATCCCCGAGTGGCAGCGCCACCGGTCCGGACCCTCCGGCGTGAAGCGCCAGACCTCGTGCTGGTCGCCCACCGGGTACACGAGCAGCTCGCGGGTACCCGCGTCCCAGGCCGCCTCGTGCTCCCGGCCCATCCACCACCAGCGCCCGGTCAGCGGCTCGACATCGGACGGTGGCCCGGCGCCCGGGCGCCACGTCGGTACCGGTACCGGCTCGGCGGCGACGACCGCGTCGAGCAGGTCCAGGCCCAGCCCGCCGATGGTCGCCCCGGCCAGGCGGTACGCGTTGGCGTACGCCACCACGGCGGTACCCGAGGCCCGGTGCACCACCAGCACGGCGAGGTGGCCGGGCATCGAGCCGGTGTGCCCGACGTAGACCCGCTCGCCGCGCCGCCACAGCTTCAGCCCCAGCCCGTGGCCGGCCGTCCAGCTCTCCGGATCGGCGATCGCCACCGGTACGCACATCTGTGCCACCGTCCCCGGCGCGAGGATCGACGGGTGTGGATCGGCGAGGAAGGCGGCCCACTTCACCAGGTCGGCCGCGGTCGACCAGAGCTGCCCGGCCGGCGCCATCGCGCCCGCGTCGTGCCGGGGCTCCTCACGCAGCGTCCCGTGCCACGGGTGCACCACGTACCCGCGGGCGAACGGTTCGGCCGGGTGGTACGTCGTGCGGCACAGGTCCAATGGCTCCAGCAGCCGCTTGCCCAGCTGCGCCCACCACGGCTCGCCGGTGATCCGTTCGGCGACCGCGCCGAGCAGCCCGTACGCCAGGTTGGAGTAGTGGTACCGCCCGGTGTCGCCGGGCCTGAGGTCGGACAACAGGTGGTCGAGGTCCATCCCCGGCGCGCGCTCCCACCAGTCCCCGGCCGGCTCCCGGCGCAGCCCGCTGACGTGGCCGAGGAGCTGCCGGATGGTGGCCGCGCCGACGGGCGTACCGGGCAGGTACCGGTCCAGCGGGTCGTCCAGGGACAGCCGGTCCTCGTCGCGCAGCCGTAGGATCAGCGCCGCGGTGAGCGTCTTGGAGATCGACCCGATCCGGTACTGGGTGTCCG
>VAXX01000016.1 GCA_005885115.1 Actinomycetota bacterium
GGCGTTGTATTTGGAGATGGCCTGTTTGACGGTGCGGGCGTTGGTGCGTAGTCGCCGGATGGGCATGAGGTTGTCCAGGACGAGGCGGCCGATCTTGCCGACCAGGTCGATGACGGTTTCGGCGGTGACCCCGGCGGCGTGGATGAGTTGGTCGCGGGCGGCGTGTAGGGCGGTGGTGAAGCTGGCCCGGTCCGGGTCGATGCCGGGCATGGTGTTGGTGGCGTCGGTCATCGCGGTGCGCAGGATCTGGTAGGTGACCAGCAGGGCGTACATCTCCTGCTCGATCCCGGTGGGGGTGCGGGCGCGGAGCACCCGGCCGCCCAGGATGCTGGACTTCAGTTCCAGGTAGGCCGTTTCGATTTCCCACCGCTGGTGGTAGAGCCGGATCAGCGCGGCGGCGGGGTGGCGGTGCTGGTCGAGCAGGGTGGTGATCAGCCGGTACGTGCCGGTGATGGTGCCCACGGTGGTGGTGATGGTGATGTCAGCTTCGACGACGCGGACGATCTTGCCGCCGAAGGTTGATCGGTAGGAGCCGTCGCGGTGCCGGCGCAGCACCGGCAGGTGTGGGCCGCCGGCGCCGGTCTTGGCCCGCACGAGCAGATGCGCCCGGGTATCGGCGATCGCCGCGAAGAGTCCTCCCGCGGCGAAGTTGCGATCGGCCAGGATGAGCATCCCGGCACGCATGCTGCCCAGCAACCGCCCGGCGTAGGTGGTCTCGCCGCTGCTGATCGGGCCGTACACGGCGTCGATGACGCTGCGGGTGCCGCAGGCCACCACGGCCAGCAGTCGCAGCATCGGATAGCTGGATCCGCCGGTGGCACCGCCACGCTGCTTGCTGAACATGGCCAGGTTCGCCGCACCGTCGGCCACAGTCATGATCGTGCCGTCGATCGCGCAGACCAGCAGCCCGCGCCACCGCACCTGCCCGGCGAGGGTGGCGGCCGGGCCGCGCAGCAGGTCGAACAGCGTCCGTAACGGTGCCGGGCCGACCCGGCGGCGGGCCTTGGTCAACGCCGCCTCGGTCGGGTCGGGCAGGTCCAGACCGTCCAGACCGGCCACCATGCGCTGCCACACCTGCCGATAGCCCAGCTCAGCGAACAGACACCCGGCCAACAGCAGGTACACAACCACCCGCGAGGGCAACTCCCGGACCCGCCGCTGTGTCGCGCCGGTATCGGCCAAGACCGCGTCGACCATCTCGAAGGGCACCTGCTGCGTCAACTCGCCCAGATGCCCCGGCGCGAACCGACCCGAAGCAACCGTGACCGTGCGGGTGATGGCAGACTGTTGCAACGGCGGGGCTCCCGGTCCAGAGGCTGTCTTGGAGTGACAAACCTCTATACCGAGACCCCGCCACCTTCGTCCCGCAACACGCTTGACATCAAGCGCGGAACCTTAACTACCCGGCATTGCGGCTAGCCCGGGTCGGGCTCGCCGCGCAGGGCCGTGCTGATCGCCTCGGCGGTCCGGGGACCGATGCCGGGTACGGCGGCGATCTCCTCCGGCGTCGCGTCGGCCAGCCGCTTGAGCGAACCGAAATGCGCCAGCCCCGCTGGAGCAGGTACAGACCCTCGGAGGTACGCGGCAGGATGACCGGGTACGCCTCGCCGGGCAGCCACACCTCCTCCAGCCGCTTGGCCAGCCCGCACAGGGTGATGTCGGCGATGCCGAGCTCGGCGAGCACCTGAGCCGCGGCGTTGACCTGGGGTTCCCCGCCGTCGACCACGACGAGCTGCGGCGGGTACGCGAACTTGCGCGGGCGCCCGGTCTCGGGGTCGATCGGCCCGTCGTCGCCCATCTGCGCCACCGCCTCCAGGTACCGGGCGAACCGGCGCCGCAGCACCTCCGACAGCGCCGACAGGTCATCGCTCGCGCCCCGGACGGCGAAGCGCCGGTACTCGCTCTTGCGGGCCAGCCCGTCCTCGAACACGACCATGCTGGCGACCACGTCGGTGCCTTGGATCTGTGACACGTCGTAGCACTCGATCCGCAGCGGCGCCTGCCCCATCCCCAGCGCCTCGGCGATCTCCTCCAGCGCCTTGCTCCGGGTCGTCAGGTCACCGGCCCGGCGCAGCTTGTGCTGGGCCAGCGCCTGCCCGGCGTTGCGGGCCACCGTCTCCATCAGCGCCTTCTTGTCGCCCCGTTGCGGTACCCGCAGGGCGACCCGGGAGCCCCGGTGCTGGGACAGCCACTCGGCCAGCGCGTCGTCGTCGGCCGGCAGCGCCGGTACCAGCAGCTCGCGGGGGATGTCGGCCTCGCCCTGCTCGGCGCCGTACACCTGGGACACGAAGTGGTGGACGAGGTCACCGGTGGACAGCTCCTCGGTCTTCTCCACGACCCAACCGCGCTGGCCGCGGACCCGCCCGCTCCGGACGTGGAAGACCTGTACCGCCGCCTCCAGCGGATCCTCGGCGAAGGCGACCACGTCGGCGTCCGTGCCGTCGCCGAGGACCACGGCCTGCTTCTCCATCGCCCGGCGCAGCGCGGCCAGGTCGTCGCGCAGCCGCGCCGCCTTCTCGAACTCCAGCTCCGCCGCGGCCGCCTGCATCTGCTTCTCCAGGCTGCGCTCCATCCGGTCGGTGCGCCCGGCCATGAACTCGACGAAGTCCTCGACGATCCGCCGGTGCTCCTCCGCGCTGACCCGGCCGACGCAGGGCGCCGAGCACTTGCCGATGTAGCCGAGCAGGCAGGGCCGGCCGATCTGCCCGGAACGCTTGAACACCCCGGCCGAACAGGTGCGCGCGGGGAAGACCCGCAACAGCAGGTCGAGCGTCTCGCGGATCGCGCAGGCGTGCGAGTAGGGGCCGAAATACCGCACGCCCTTACGCTTGGCGCCGCGCATGACCTGCAGCCGGGGGTACTCCTCGTCCAGGGTCACGGCCAGATAGGGGTACGACTTGTCGTCGCGGTACCGCACGTTGAACTTCGGGTCGTACTGCTTGATCCAGGTGTACTCCTGCTGGAGCGCCTCGACCTCGGTGCCCACCGTGATCCAGTCCACGCTCGCGGCGCTGGTCACCATCTGGTGGGTACGCGCGTGCAGGGTCCACGGATCGGCGAAGTACGAGTTGAGCCGGCTGCGCAGGCTCTTGGCCTTGCCGACGTAGATCACCCGGCCGGTGGCGTCGCGGAACCGGTAGACCCCGGGCGCATCGGGAATCGTGCCGGGAGCGGGACGATACGTACTCGGATCGGGCACGGGGCAAGCCTAATCCGCCGGTACGACGGGAAAGGGCCGCCGGCACCCGCCGGCGGCCCGTGTCACGCGCTGGTCAGCTGACCGTGAGGGTGTCCCCGGAGACGGTCACCGTCTTGGCCGGTAGCGGCTGCTGGGCCGGGCCGTTCTTGACCGAGCCGTCGGCGGCCGAGTACGCGCTGCCGTGGCACGGGCAGTGGATGGTCCCGTTGCTGACGTCGCCGACCGTACAGCCCTGATGCGTGCAGATCGCGCTGAACGCCTTGAACTGACCGGCCGTGGGCTGGGTCACGACGATCTTCTGGTCGTCGTACACTTTCCCGCCGCCGACCGGAATGTCCGACGTCTTGATCGCGGCGCTCCCGCCGCCCGTACCCGAGCCACTGCCGCCGGTGCTCGAACCGCACCCGGCCAGCGTGACCGCGACCCCGGCCGCGCCGGCGCCCACCAGCAGGTTACGCCGGGTGGTCGCACCCGTCCCGTCGTTGGTTACACCCATGTCGTCGTTCTCCCGTAGCCGATGTCTGCGCACGCAAGGACACACGTCAGTCTGCCTGCGCGGGTTCACCGACGGGAGGCCGCGGCCTTCTTCACAGCCGATTGTGACCTTGCCCGGACCGGGGCGGCCTTGCCGTTGTTGGCGGCGGCCGCCCGGGCGGTGGCCTCCTGGCCGCCGGCCGCCGCGCCGGTCAGCCCGAGCACCGGCCGCAGGTACTGGCCGGTGTGGCTGTCCGGTACCTCGGCCAGCTCCTCGGGGGTGCCGGCGGCCACCACGGTGCCGCCCCGGTGCCCGCCGGCCGGGCCCATGTCGATGATCCAGTCGGCGGTCTTGATGACGTCAAGGTTGTGCTCGATGACGATCACCGTGTTGCCCTTGTCGACCAGGCCCTCCAACACCAGCAGCAGCTTGCGGATGTCCTCGAAGTGCAGGCCGGTGGTGGGCTCGTCCAGGACGTACACGGTCCGGCCGGTGGAGCGCTTCTGCAGCTCGGACGCCAACTTGACGCGCTGCGCCTCACCACCGGACAGGGTCGGCGCCGGTTGACCCAGCCGGACGTACCCGAGGCCGACGTCGACCAGGGTGCGCAGGTGCCGGTGGATCGCCGGGATGGCCTCGAAGAAGTCGCACGCCTCCTCGATCGGCATGTCCAGCACCTCGGCGATGGTCCGGCCCTTGTAGTGCACCTCCAGCGTCTCCCGGTTGTACCGGGAGCCCTTGCACTCGTCGCACGGGACGTACACGTCGGGCAGGAAGTTCATCTCGATCTTCTTGGTGCCGTCCCCGGCGCACTCCTCGCACCGGCCGCCCTTGACGTTGAACGAGAACCGGCCCGGCCCGTACCCGCGCACCTTGGCCTCGGTCGTCTCGGCGAACAGCCGCCGCATGTGGTCGAACACCCCGGTGTA
>VAXX01000017.1 GCA_005885115.1 Actinomycetota bacterium
CGGTCCACCGGCCCTGTTCGGGATGGCCGGCGAAGGCCCGGGCGTTGACCGCCACCCAGCGCTCGTCGTCCTGGCCCGGCACGAACGCCCGCAGGGCGACCCCCGAGGGCAGCACCGGCGGGTCGATCGGCGCGAACAGCGAGCGGCGCATCTGGTAGAGCACCCGGACCCGGCGGAAGCCCAGCGAGAGCGCCAGCGCGCTGGCCGAGGGGTGGTCGCCGTGCGCCCACAGCCGCAGCCGCCCGGCCGGGTCATGCTCGGCCGCCGCCCCGGTCGCGGCCACGACGAGCGCCCGGCCCAGCCCACGCCGCCGGAACATCGGGTGTACGACCAGCTCCGCGCTCGCCCCCTCGACCACATCGGTGGTATCCACGTGGGCGTACCCGACGAGCTGGCCCCGGTCCCGGATGACCAGGTGGATCGCCGGCCGGTCACCACCGTGACGCACGTGCAGCACGACGTGTTCGGACAGCGGGTACGTGCCGTCGGCGTCCCCGGCCGCCCGGGCCAGCTCCAGTACCTCGGCCACCTCGGCGGGGCTCAGGTGGGACGTGCGTACCGGCGCGGTGGTCACCCCGCCACCGTATCGTCAGCCGACCGGCAGGATCACCGGCTCGGACTCGGGCAGCGAGCGGGACGGCGGTACGACGAACTTGTACCCGACCTGGCGTACGGTGCCGATCATCGACTCGTACTCCGAGCCCAGCTTGGCGCGCAGTCGCCGGACGTGCACGTCGACCGTACGGGTCCCGCCGAAGTAGTCGTACCCCCAGACCTCGCGCAGCAACTGGTCCCGGGTGAACACCCGGCCGGGGTGCTGGGCGAGGAACTTGAGCAGCTCGAACTCCTTGTACGTCAGGTCCAGCGGCCGGCCCTTGAGCTTCGCGGCGTACGTGTCCGGGTCGATGGTCAGCTCGCCGGCCCGGATCAGCCCGCCGTCGCCCGAGGTCGCCGCGCCCAGCCGGCCGACGGCCAACCGGAGCCGGGCCTCGATCTCGGCTGGTCCCGCCGAGGCGAGGATCACGTCGTCGACGCCCCAGTCGGCGGACAGCGCGACCAGGCCGGATTCGGACACCACCGCGAGCAGCGGTACCCCGAGCCCGGTGGCGTGCAGCATCCGGCAGGTGGCCCGGGCATCGGCCAGTTCACTGCGCGCGTCCACGAGTACGACGTCGGGAGACGGGCCGGAAACGAGGGTACGCACGTCACGCGGTGCGGTGCGCACCGAGTGGGGCAGGAGATCGAGGGCGGGCAGGACGCTCGCGGGTTCTCCGGCATGTACACCGGTCAAGAGGAGAATCTCCACGCGTCACCTCCGTCTGGTACGGCTCGATCCCGACGGCGTTGACGGGCGGGTTAAGAGTTGAGGATAGCGGAGTCAACGCTCCGACTCACCCCGTGACTTTCCGCACTGGATCACATTGGCGGCCTGCCGGCCGCCCCAGTGCCTGGACCGACGGTCGGCGCACGATCACCGGCCGGCCTGCCCGGAGGTCACCTGACGTGGTGGGCGGGACCGGACGACTCGCGGCCGGTGGCCCCACTCTGGCACGATCGGGGCGTGTCACCCACCAGCCCGCGCGGCACCGGCCGCGAGCCCGGCCCTGAGGACAGCTCGCGGGAGAGCTGGCAGCGCCGGCAGCGCCAGACCGCCCGCGGGCCCCGCCACCCCGACGACGAACCGGGCCCCCGCGATCCCGGGCCCCGCGACGGCGGCCACCGCCGGCCCGGCGATCCGGACGCGTTCGACTGGCCAGGCTCCCGAGAATCCGGCTCCCGCGAATCCGGCCCCCGCGACCGCGGCCCCCGTGACCCGGGTCCACGCGATACCGGCTTCCGGGAATCCGGGCCCGGGTACCGCGAACCGGGCCCCCGAGGTGCCGACCCGGGCTTCCGGGACGCCGGACCCCGGGACCGGAACCGGGACGCCGGTCCGCGTGAGCGTGACCCCGGCTTCCGCGACGAGCCGCCGTACCCGCCGGCCGGGCGGGGTGACCGGCCACGAGGTGAGGGGCCGCGCGGGGACCGGCCGGAGCGCGGCCAGGCCGGCAACGGCCGGGCCGAGTGGCGCCCCGACGACGACGGTCGGGAGCCGGGCCCCCGGAGCGGTCGGCCCCGGCTGCGCCGGCCACACCGGCGGCGCGCGGTGGCCGGGCAGCAGACCGGACTCGACCCCGACCTCCAGTCGGACCTGCCGACCTGGCTACAGCAGCGGGGGATCGAAACCGCGCCGGTACGCCGGCTGCTGTCCCTGTCGGTCGCCTCGTTCTCCGCACTGCTCGGCTTCGGGCTGCTGCTCGGGGCGTACACGCTGCCCAGCTCGTACAGCTTCGTGATCTTCGGGGTGCAGTGCCTGTTCGTCCTGGCCTGGACCGTCGCGATGCGCCCGCCCGGCGCGCTGGTGGTCGGGATCGTCGGGGTGATCGCGGCCGGCGCGGCCGACTTCGCCGCCGTCGCGCCGAGCGACGCCTCGCTGGCTCCGCTCGGGTACGTGATGGTCGGCGGGTTCGTACTCGGCGTCATCGGGCAACTGCTGCGCGGCGCGGGCCGGGACGGGGTCACCGAGTCCCTCGGCGCCACGCTGGCCGCGGTCGTCGGCGCGGTGGCGTTCGCTTCATTGCTCGTTTTGAATCGACACCAGTTGGGTACCCAGTCGATCGTCGCCTGCCTGGCCGCCGCGGCGGTGGCGCTCGTGGTGTCCAGGTTGAGCGACATCGTGCTGACCACCCCACGGACCAGCCCCGAGGTGGCGCGCGGGGCGGTCGGTGTCGTGCTCGGCGCGATGGCGGGTACGGCGGCGGCCGCGGTGGTCGGCTCGCAGCTCGTCGGGCTGCACCCGACGCGGACGGCGATCGCCGGTCTGGTCACCGCCATGGCGGCGATCATGGCGGACCTGGCCGTCTCGTACGCCGAGGTGAGCCGCGAGCTGGACGGCGACCCGTCGTCGCTGTGGGTGGCGCGGCACATGCAAGGGCCGCTGGGCGGGTTCGCGCTCGCCGCCCCGGCCGCGTACGTACTGAGCGTGATGGTGCTGGTGCCCGGCTTCTGACCGGGCGGAAACCGGGCGGGAAACCGGGCAGAGAGGGTGAGCAGATGGCGCTGGATGTCGAGGAGCGCCCACGGCGCGGTGGCCGGCTGATGGTCGGTCTGCTCGTCGTGGTCGTCGTACTCGCGGGGCTGCTCGTGGCGTCCGACCGGATCGCCGCGTACGCCGCCGAGCGCACCATCGCCACGCAGGCCAAGAAGGAGCTCGCGGCCCGGGAGATCACCACGCCAACCGAGCCGAAGGTTTCGGTCGGCGGGTTCCCGTTCCTGACCCAGGTCGCCAAGGGCCGGTACGACCGGATCACCATCCACCTCGACCACCCGTCCAGCCAGGGGGTCACCCTCGACGTGCTGGACGTCACCGCGACCGGGGTCAACGCCTCGACCAGCGCGATCGTCAACGGCACCGGGTCGATCACCGCCGAC
>VAXX01000018.1 GCA_005885115.1 Actinomycetota bacterium
GGCACCTTCGCCGGCTTCCTGCTCGGCGGCCTGACCGGCGCCGTGCTGCTGCTCGCCCGGCGCGCGGGGCGGCGGACCGCGCTGCCGTTCGGTCCCGCGATGCTGGCCGGTGCCCTGGTCGCGGTGTTCCTCGCCAGCCCGATCGCGACCTGGTACGGGTCCCTGCTCGTACCGGCCGCCTGACCGCAAGGAGCGTGACATGGCCGCGGTGACCCCGATCGGACTGGACATCGGCTCGATGTCGATCCGGGCCGTGGAGACGGGCCGGAGCAAGGACGGCCCGGTGATCACGAAGTTCGGCCAGGTGATGCTGCCCCTGGGGGTGGTACAGGGCGGGGTCATCCAGAACGACCGGGTGGTCACCGACCAGCTCCGCCAGCTCTGGTCGACGTTTCGCTTCCGGACCCGCGAGGTGGTGCTCGGGGTGACCAACACCCAGATCGTGGTACGCGAGATGGCGGTGGCCAACCTGCCCCGGCGGGAGCTGCGCAAGTCGCTGCCGTTCCAGGTGCGGGAGCTGCTGCCGCTGCCGCTGGACCAGGCGCTGCTGGACTTCACCCCGCTGGAGGACCCGGGGGGCAAGCCGACGGTACGGGGTCTGATGATCGCCGCGCCCAAGGAAGCGGTACTGACGGCGGTACGGGCCTGCGAGCGGGCCGGGCTGCGGGTGACCGGCGTCGACCTGGCCTCCTTCGCGCTGCTGCGGGCCACCGCCCGGCTGGACGAGCAGGTGGAGGCGATCGTGGACATCGGGGCGTACGCGACCAGCCTGATCGTCCACCACGACGGTGAGCCGCTGATCGTGCGGACGATCCCGCGTGGCGGCGCGGAGGTCACCGAGCAGTTGGCGAACCGGTTGAACACCAACCTCGGCGCGGCGGAGACGCTCAAGCGGCGTACCGGGCTGTGGGACGACGAGGAGCCCGAGGTCGCCGAGATCGTCCAGCACGCCATCCGGCCGCTGATCAACGAGCTGCGTACCTCCTTCACGTACCTGACCTCGGCCGGGCGGCAGGCGACCGTGACCCGCCTCGTGCTCGCCGGGGGCGGTGCCCTGCTGCCCGGCCTGGTGGACGCGCTGAGCGAGGCCCTGGACATCGACGTCCAGCTCGCCGACCCGGTACTGCGGATCCGCGAACCCCGCACCGGCCGGACCGGTCGGGGCAGCCCGCAGGTCAGCCTGGACCGGGTCCGTACCGCCGCGGCGGTCTCCATCGGTCTGACCCTGGGAGCGGCCTGATGACCGCGACAGTCACCTCAGCCAACTCCGGCCTGGACCGGACGCTGCGGATCCCCCCGATCTCGGCCAACCTGCTGCCGCTGGAGATCCTCGAGGCCCGGCGCAGCCGGACCGTACGCCGGTGGGTCCTGTCCGGGCTGACCGTCTTCGTGGTGCTGCTCGGCGCCTGGTACGTACTGGCCAACTACCAGACCTCGCAGGCCCAGGACAGCCTGGCCAACGCCGAGTCACAGGCTCAGGTGCTGACCCGCCAGCAGCACGCGTACGCGGACGTGGTCAGCACCCAGGCGCAGTCGCACGCGATCGAGGCGCAACTGTCCGCGCTGTTCGCCGACGACGTGCGCTGGGGTCCGCTGCTCGGGCAGGTACAGGCTGCGGCGCCGGACGGCGTCACGATCATGGGGATGACCGGCACTGTCGAGCAGCCGGGTCAGCCCGGCGCAGCCGGGGCCACCGTCCAGGCCGGGGCGGCGGCGGGCAACCCGAACCGGGTCGGCACCATCACCATCGCCGGGGTCGGGCCGAGCAAGGGCGCCGTGGCCGCGTACGTCGACGCGTTGGGACGGATACCCGGGCTGGCCAACCCGTACCTGGACAGCGCGACCGACCAGGGCGGTCGGACGGTGCAGTTCACGCTCCGGGTGGACCTCGTCAAGGCGGCCCTGGGCAGCCGGTTCGCCAGCAAGAGTGGCAAGGGAACGGGGGGCGGCTGATGCGCTTCGCACACGTGGACCGGCTCTGGCTGATCGGCGGCGCGGTCGGTGCGGTGGCCCTGCTGGCCCTCGCCTGGTTCCTGCTGATCAGCCCCCAGAACGCGGAGACGACGGGCCTGCTCGACCAGGCGGCGGGCACCCAGGACCGGATCACCGCGCTGCACCACCGGCTGGCGGACCTGCGGGCGCAGAACGGCGACCTGCCGCGGTACCAGGCCCAGTTGGCGCAGGACCGGCTGGCCCTGCCGACCGCGCCGGGCCTGTCGGACTTCCTGCGCGAACTCCAGACCGCCGGGGACGCATCCGGGGCCAAGGTGACCGCCCTGCAGGCGGGGGGACCGGCTGACCTGACCGCCGCCGGTACCCACGTGAGCGCGCTGGCCGTGACCATCACCGCGATCGGCAGCACCGGGCAGCTCAACGGGTTCCTCGCGCAGTTGCAGGACGTGCAGCCGCGGGCGGCCCTGATCGACACGGTGAAGACGGACGGTACCGCGTCGGCGGCGACCATGACGATCAGCCTGCACCTGTTCGTCGGCGCGGAGTCGGCGGCGGCGGTGGGCCCGAAGTGAACCCGGGGTGGCGCCGGCGGGCCGCCCGTACCGGGGACGGCGGCTTCACGCTGCTGGAGGTGGTCATCTCCGTGGTGCTCGTCGGGATCATGATGACCGCCCTGGTCAGCTTCTTCGTCTCGACGACGGCGATCCTGAACCAGCAGCGCGACCGGCAGGTGGCGGTGCAACTGGCCGACAGCGTGATGGAGGGGGTACGGGCCAAGGGCCTGACCATCGTCACCGGACGTACGGCCGGCAACGCCGACACCAGCACGGTGCCCAACGTGGACCTGAGCACCATGAGCGAGCTGGACGGCGGTACCTTCCCGACCGACCGGGCCACCGTCGCCAGTGTCCCGTACCAGGAGTACGTCTTCCTGGGTACCTGCGGGCAGGTGCCGTCCAGCTCCGGCGACGTCCCCTGTACGAAGCTGACCAGCGCCCAGGCCCTTGCCCAGCACCGGATCCTGTACTACCGGGTGGTGGTCGCGGTCACCTGGCCGGATACCCAGTGCGGGCACGGGATCTGCTCGTACGCGACCGCGACGCTGATCAGTTGCGGCACGTGGACCACCACCGATCCCTGTGTCGGCACCGAGCCGGTCTTCCGGGTCGGCTCGTGCGTCCGGGATCGTGCAGATGTTCCGGGTGGCCGACCGGGGCGACGCGGTCTTCGCCGTACAGGCCCAGGTCAGCATCGCCTTCCTGCACGTGGACCGGGAGGTCCGGTACGCGGTCGGGATCACCGACCCGGGGCAGGTGACCAACGGGAACTACCAGGACACGTACGTGGAGTACGTGAGCGTCGAGACCGGCGGGGTGCGTTGCACGGAGTTGCGGCTGCGGGTATCGGCCGGCCCGTCCGGTCCGCCGGACCAGCGCGGCGTGCTCCAGCGCCGTAGCTGGTACACGGCGGCCGGGCCGGGGTCCGCCCCGTGGACGACGCTGGCCACCGACGTCGCCGGTGCCGTGCCGTTCACCCACGGCGGCATCGACCACACGTCCAACTTCCAGCGCCTGACCCTGAGCCTGACCGCGTACCCCAACCCGACCGGTACCGTCGGCGCGCGTACCACCACGGTCACCTTCACCGCCCTGAACAGCCGGCTGGACCTCACCGCGACGCCGGACCCGCGGACCGATCCGGCGTTGTGCCTGGCGGGGAGGAGCGGATGAGCAGGTGGTTGCGCGACGACCGGGGCTCGCTGCCGTTCGCGCTGCTGTTGACCCTGGTGGGTACGGCGCTGAGCGCGCTGTTGCTGCCGATGGTGCTCACCCAACTGTCCTCGACCCGGGTCCAGGTACAGCGGGTGCGCGCACTGGCGGCGGCCCAGGCCGGCCTGGACGTGGGCCTCGGACAGATCCGTGCCGCCGACGACGGCACCACGACGGGCCAGGCGAGCAAGCTGCCCTGCGGTCTGTCCGGCCGGTCCGGCACGCTGGTGGACCACGCCGTCCTCGACGCGACCGGTACCGCCGTGGCCAGCCGGGAGCTGAGCGCCACGTACAAGTTCTGGGTCACCGACCAGAACATCCCGGGCGGCGCGATCCCGGTGTGCAACCCGCCGCCCGCCGGCGCCGACATCTGCTTCGGCCCCTCGACCGGCCCGGTGCTGTGCATGGACGCCGGGTCCACCGCCCCAGCGGTCACCACCGCGCTGCGGATGCAGCCCTGCGTCGCCGGCGCCACGTCGCAGAGTTTCGCCTACACCCAGGACCTCACCGTGATGCTCGTACCCTCGGCCAGTACGCCCGGCGGCCCGATGTGCCTGGACGCGGCGGAGCCGCACACGCTGGGTGAGGAGGTCGAGTTCCAGAAGTGCGGTCCGGCCGGCAGCCCGCTGCCCAGCCAGGTGTGGAGTCTGAACAACCACGCCAACCTCCAGGGCTCGCCGGACGGGAAGGCGCTGGACGACTACTGCTTCAACGTCGAACAGCCGGGGTTCGCCACGAGCCGGGTCGTGCTGGGCAGCGGCAGCACGTCGACCTGCCAGCAGCGGCACGACAACCGGGAGGCGTTCCAGCCGGACCCGTCGGTCGGTGCCGGAGCGGCCGGGCCTCCCAAGACCAACCAGCTGGTCAACTACCAGCAGTTCGGCCGCTGCCTCGACGTGCCGGGCAGCAGCTCCAAGGTCAACACGGCGTTCCTCATCGTCTGGCCGTGCAAGCAGGCACCCGACCCGACCACCATCGCCGCGAACGAGAAGTGGACGCCGGCGGCGAGCCCGCTGAGCCCGGGCAGCGGCAAGGTACTGCTCACGATGACCGACTCCAAGAAGGGCCGGTACTGCCTACGGACGCCGGATCCGGGAGCGGTGTACGTCGTGTTGGAGGACTGCAACCCCGGCAAA
>VAXX01000019.1 GCA_005885115.1 Actinomycetota bacterium
CGGAGCGCCCGTTCACTGGCGAACAGCAACGCGTCGCCGTACGCGGTGGTGTGGGTGAACTTCAGGTAGTCGCCGGCATCGAACCAGCCACCGGAGACGTCCACCGGCCCGCCGGTCCTGGACAGGTCGCTGTCGCTGATCGTGTCGGTACCGGACTGGAAGTGCGGCCACGCGTACACGTTGGCGGAGCCGTCGTGCAGGTGGGCCGGCTGCCGGTTCAGCGCGCCGGCGATGACGCCGGACCCGTCCCGCTGGGTCTGGAAGAAGCTCACCCCGTCGGCGACGAGCTTGCCGTACAACGATCCTGGGCCCTGGATGGTGAAGGTGGGGGAGGAGCCGGTCGCGTTGCCGCCGACCGTGATGTGGTACGTCCCCGGTGCCGTCAACCCGGTGAAGCTGATCGGGTACACGTCGGGGTAGCTGCTGTTCCACGAGCCGAGACTGGTACCCCCGACGTTGCCGGACAGCACCGTGGCGCCACCGGCGTCCACGACCGCGAAGGTCGCACCGGTCACCGCGCCACCGACCATGCACCCGGACCAGGCCGCTCACCGCCGCCCCCGCCATCCTCGTCGCGACCAGTGACGACGCGACCAGCACCGCGCAGGTACCGATACCCGCCGCGAGAAGCACCTTGCGCAGCCGGGTCCGCGGAATTCTCATCTGACTCCAATGTCAGTAGGGCCTCGTACCGGTCGCAGCCAACTCCCGGCGGCCGTGCGAATCATCCGCCAACTGGCGGTTGTCGACCCGTAGGCGGCCGGAGGCGCCAGAACGTTACGCCGGAGGGCCCGGGCTGCGATGGTATGTGCACCGAAACCCCGAGCACGCTGGAGATCACATGGACATCCCGGTTCCCGGCCGCCGCCGGCACCCCGTCGTCGTTGAGCACCAACGGCAGCGGGCGGCGGACCTCCAACTGCGGATCGCTGACGCCATCACGGCATTCGCGGGTTCGATGCCGTTCGTCTATATACACGCCGCCTTGTTCGTACTCTGGATGCTTTTCGTGGAGTCGGACCCGTGGCCGAAGCTGACGCTGATCGTGTCGCTGGAGGCGATTTTCCTGTCCACGTTCGTGATGATCGGGCAGAACCGGCAGGCGGCCTTCCAGCAGGCCAAGGCGGACCATGACTTCAACGAGCAGGAGCTGGAACTCAAGACGAACACCGAACTGACCCGGGCGATCCACGTCCTCACCACCGAACTGCACCGCCGGCTCGTGGAGGAGCCGACGCGGTAGGGCGTGGATCCGTTGCGCCGGCCGGTTACCGTGGCGGCGACCGGGACGAGGAGGTGGACGGTGGTGTACGACAACGGAATGGCCCCGCCCCGGCGGCGCCGCCGGCGCGTCGGGCCGCTCGGCTGCCTGGGCACGCTGGTGCTGATCGCGGTGGTGGCGCTCGCGGTGGAGGTGTTCTCCGCCCCGTGGGCGCTGCATCTCGGCGGCGGGTTCAACCCGTTGGAGCGGTGGAGCGGCATCGCCCGCGCGCACACCCCCGACGGCGGGGACGTCGGGATCCAGCTCAACCTCAAGGTCAACGCGCTGGACCGCCGTTCGTGCAGCCGGCTCACCGGCCGGTGCAGTGACTTCGGCGGTACCGCCGTCATCTGCACGAGGGCCGGCCGCTTCACGCTCAGCAGGGTCGATGGCTCCGTCGACGGGTACTGGTCGATCGACGGCCAGCCGATGACCGTCTCCATGACGCACGGCACCATGACCCCGGCCCGGTACCTCTCGCTGACCTTCACAGGCACCTGGCACGGACCGGCGTACGAGGCCTCCGACGGCGGCTACCTGTCCCGCGACTTCCTTCCCGACGGGAACGCGCGCAGCCAGGTCGGCTCGGTCGATCCGGCCAAGGCCGTACGGTTCGCGCTCCAGCCCGGCGACTTCACCGCCCTCTGCCACACCATCGGCGCACCCGGATAACGGTCAGGCAGTCTCGTCGTTTCGCTGCGCGAGGTCATCGAGTACGTCAAACAGCGCGGCCATTACATCTTCCTCAAGGCCGTCCGCACGTGCCCGTTCGGTCACGTAGCGCATGACTTTCCGGAACTCGGCATCGACATCGCTCGGCTTGCCCGGTTCGATCGAAGTGTGGTTCACGCTTCACCCTCCGCGTTGGGCAGACCGTGTCGCATGAGTTGGTGTACCCGTTGATGCGACAATCCGAGGAGTACGGCCAGGTCACGTCCTGATCCGCCACTTGGTAGCAGCAGCGCCCGCCTGGTCAACCGGCGAGCCCGTTCCTCGTACCTGCCGGCGGCCCCCTTTGCGCTCCGGATCTGCATCAGGAGCCGGTCGAGTTCGGCGTCTCCGGTCTGAAACTGGTAGTCCACCGAGTTCGTACCAAGCAGGTCCCGCATCTGGTGATCCAAGGTGACCAGACACCGCGCCCTCCGTACCACCCCGAGCGCCGCCACCTCGGCCAGCCACCCGCCACCCTCACGGATGACCAGCACGACGACCGGTCGCCCCAACTGTCGCGTCAACGCGACCTCGGCTGTTTCGCTACCATTCCTGGATGAGTGACCCGCGTAGGCGGCTCCCCAATCGTTTCTCCGCACGGGTCCAGTGGACACTGTGGCGGCCGGACAACCCACAGCATGGTGTAGGCAGCCCGTCGGCAGCGACCAGGCATCGACTCGCCATCCGCACGCACAGCAGCAAGACGCGGATGGCCGGGGACGGGCGGGGGTGAGGCGATGCCGAGGCGTTCCGGTGACGCGCTGCCGAATGTCGCGCTCTATAACCTGCGGGACGTACGTGGCGAGACTCAGGAGCAGACGGCCGCCGCGCTGAACGAGCTCGCGCGGGTACGGGGTGAGTCGACGGCCATCACCGGGAACCACGTGAGCCGGTGGGAGCGGGGCATCGTTCACCCTTCCCGACTGCACTGCCAGCTCCTCGCCGAGCACTTCGGCGTAACCATTGCCGAGCTTGGTCTGGCTCGTCAGCGCATCGCGCCCTCGCCGCACCTCGGCGCCCCGAACGACGATCTCCTCCTGATCGAGGACGAGAAGCCCCTCGACGGTGATCCGCGCGTGCGCCAGAGCCAACGGGATTGGCTCCAGATCCGGCGCCTAGTCAACAGCCACCATCTCCGCCTGGCCCAGACCGCCGCGCAGCTGTACCCCGAACCCTGGCGGCTCGGCACCACCGGGCTCCTGGCCCGCCCCGACTGGATCTGGCCCCACCCGGTGGACCTGGGCACGGTCGAACTCACCTACCAGCCGAACGAGCTGCGACCGCCGATCGACGGCAGCGAGGACGTTACCGGCCACGTACGGCCGTTGCGGGCCAGCGGGCTCCGTTACCAGCGCTACAGTCACGCCATCCGCGACCTGGCACAGCCCAGACTGTTCGAGAACCGGCTGTCCTGGCGGCTGCTCGACGTCGCGCTCGGCGAGTCCGGCGGCAAGCTCAGGTTCGGAAACATGAACTACTTCGACGCGATGGACACCTGCGAGGCGGTCGCCCACGAAACGGCAGTAACCCATCTCGTCAACGGAGGCGAAGTCGCACCGCCGAGCTGGCGCGGCCTACGCCTGCGGCGGGCGCTCGGCGATCCGTTCGACCTGGGCCGCCGCGCCGTCCTGCTCTCCATCAACACCCTGACCATCCGGCGCGACCGCAACTCGGCCAGCGTCGTACTGCACAACCGCAACGCCGCGAACGTCGCCACCTCCGGCGGCATCATCGGCGTCATGCCGGCCGGTGTGTTCCAGCCGTCCACGGTGCGGGCCGGGGACCATATGGGCGACT
>VAXX01000020.1 GCA_005885115.1 Actinomycetota bacterium
AGGCCCTCGCCGAGCGCGCCCGACTCCAACGCGGTGAACAGGACGACCAGCGCGCGCTTGCGTTCCCGGCGCAGGACCTCCCCGGCGACCAGCCCGAAGTCGGTCTCCACCAGCGCCGGTTCGAGCGGGGCCATCGCGTTGACCAGCCGGGGCAGCAGGGTACGACTCGTCCCGCTCTCCACGGCCGCGCGTACCGCCGTGTCGATGGCCAGCAGGTCGACCCGGTCACCGGCCCGGTTGGCCAGCGCGGCGAGCAGCAGCGCGGCGTCGATGGCCGCGTCGAGCCGGGGCTCGTCCCCGATTCGGGCGGCGGAGGTGCGCCCGGTGTCCAGGACGCACAGGATCCGCCGGTCCCGCTCGGGCCGGTAGGTACGGGTGATGACGTCGGAGCGCCGGGCGCTGGCCCGCCAGTCGATCGACCGTACGTCGTCGCCGATCACGTACTCGCGCAACGAGTCGAACTCCGCGCCCTGGCCCCGGCCCCGGGTGACGATCATCCCGTCGATGATCCGCAGCCGGGTCAGCTTCTCCGGCAGCAGCCGGCGGGAGGAGAACCGGGGCAGCACGCGCAGCCGCCAGGACGGCGTCATCGCGTCGGCGCGGCGGCCGGTCGGCTGCCGGTACGCCAGGCCCAGCGGGCCGAGGGAGCGGATGGTGACCCGGACGGCGGGCCGGTCCCCGCGCCGGGTCGGACGCAGGGTGGTGACCAGGCGTACCGAGGCGTCCGGGTCGAGGTCGAAGTGGTGCCGGTACGGGCTGGCGCCGGCCGAAGGTACCCAGGCGTCGCGTACCTGCGCGTGAACCGGACGTACCCCCGTGTTGGTGATCGTCAGGGTGACCTCGGCGGTGTCGTCGAGGCGCACCTGGGTCGCGCCCTCCCGGGTGAGCCGCAGGTCGCGCACCGCCCCGGCCAGCGCGGCGTCGAGCAGGCAGGCGAGCAGCACCAGGCCGGCGAGCCCGGCCGCCCACAGCCACGGCCCCGGCAGTGCCGGTACCACCAGTGCCCCCGCCGTGAAGATCGCGGCCGGGCGCCACGTGATCATCGCGGCGTCGGTACCGTGGCCAGTACCGAGTCGAGCACCGCGTCGACCGTGACGCCTTCCAGCGCGGCCTCGGGCCGCAGCCGTACCCGGTGCCGCAGCGTCGGCCGGGCCAGCGACTTCACGTCGTCGGGGGTCACGTAGTCGCGGCCGAGCAGCCAGGCCCACGCCTTCGCGGTGGCCATCAGCGCGGTCGCGCCGCGCGGGGAGGCGCCCAGTTCCAGCGACGGGGAGGTACGGGTGGCCCGGCACAGGTCGACGATGTACGCCAGTACCCCCTCGGCGACCCCGACCCGCTGGACCGCCGCCCGGCCCGCGGCCAGGTCGGCGGCGCCGGCCACCGGCCCGATCCCGGCGGCCTTCAGGTCGCGCGGGTCGAACCCGGCGTGGTGGGCCCGCAGTACCCCCAGCTCCTCGTCCCGGCTGGGCAGCGGTACGGACAGCTTGAGCAGGAACCGGTCCAGTTGCGCCTCCGGCAGCGGGTAGGTGCCCTCGTACTCGATCGGGTTCTGGGTGGCGGCGACGATGAACGGGTCCGGCAGCGGCCGCGCCTCGCCCTCCACCGACACCTGCCGCTCCTCCATGACCTCCAGCAGCGCCGACTGGGTCTTCGGCGGGGTCCGGTTGATCTCGTCGGCGAGCAGCAGGTTGGTGAAGACCGGCCCCTCGCGGAAGGTGAACGCGGAGGTGCGGTTGTCGAAGATCAACGATCCGGTCACGTCGCCGGGCATCAGGTCCGGGGTGAACTGCAACCGCTTGGTGGACAGGTCGAGAGCGAGGCTGAGGGTGCGGATGAGCAGCGTCTTGGCCACCCCCGGTACGCCCTCCAGGAGTACGTGGCCCCGGCACAGCAGCGCGATGACCAGGCCACTGACGACCGCGTCCTGGCCGACGACGACCTTGGCGACCTCGGTACGCAGCCGGGTCAGCGCCTCCCGGGCGTGCTGGCCGTCGGCGGGGACGCTGTCCTGCACGGCGACTGCCTCGGTCATCGCGGTTCTCCAGACATCTCGGTGAGCGTACGCAGCAGGTCGTCGACCTGGCTGACGAGGTGGACCAGGTCGGCGTCATCGCCGGGGGTGGCGCTGGACAGGATCGCGTCGACCTCGTCGGCGGGCCGGCCGGTACGCGCGGCGACGGCGGCCACCACGGCGGGTACGGGCGTGTCCGGGGCCAGCCCGAGGGCGCGCCGCAGCCGGGGCAGCGTACCGGCCCGGAGCGTGTCGAGGGCGACGTCGCGCGCCCTGGCCCGCCGGTACAGCCGGCCCCGGCCCTCGACCGTCTCGGCCGTGCGTACCGCCACGGGCAGCGGCTCGCTGACCGGGGGACCCAGGCGTCGGGCGCTGGCCAGCGCGTACGCCAGCCCGGCCAGGGCGAGCAGGCCGAGGCCGGTCCACGCCCACGGCGGCAGCAGCTTCCAGACCGGCGGGGTGGGCGGCGCGCCGCCGTCGCCCCCGCCGCCGGCGTCGCCCCCGCCGGATACCGGCTCGCCGGGGCCCATGCCCGGGTCACCGAGGTGCGATCCGTGCGGGTCGGCGACCGGGAAGTCCGGATCCCCTGAACCGCCGGTGCCCAGCGACGGCGGCGCGGCCAGCAGGCCCGGGTCGGGCGGCTGGTGGGTGATGCCGGGCGCGGGTTCGGCCCGGTGCAGGTCCAGCCAGACGACCGTACGGCGGGTGGCGAGCAGGCCGGCGGCGAGCGCGGCGTTGCCGTACTCGCCGATCCGGTCGTCGCGGAACGGATCGCTCGACCCGGCCAGGACCACGTCGGCCAGGGCGTACCTGAACTCGACCAGCGCGCCTTCGTAGCACCGGGCCAGCTCGGCGCCGTCGACCCGCCCGTAGTACGTGTGGTAGATGCCGGCGGACCCGGCCGTACGCGCCTCGGGCAGGTCGCAGCCGGGCGCCGCCGCCCGCGGCGCCCACCGGGAGTCCGTATCGCCGACCGGGATCAGCCCGTTGGCCAGGGTCAGCGCGCTCGGGTCGACCAGCACCACGCGGGTACTGGCCGGCAGGAGCTTGAGCATCCGCAGGTAGTACGAGTGCATCAGGCTGGGCGCCGGCACGAACAGGGTGACGTCGCCCTGGTACGCCCGGGCGAGCGCGGCCGGGCTGCTGGTGACCTTGTCGATCGTGACGCCGCGCTGGCGTACCAGGTCGGCCAGGTGCTGGCCGCCGGTCGGCGCGGCGCTGTCCGGGTTCAGGAACGCCGGGTCGGTCACGTCGGGCTCGGCCAGCGAATGGACGACCAGGGTCGCGATGATCACGGTCAGCACGACCGCGAACGGGATGACCAGCCGCAGCCACCGCCAGCTCCGCGGGCGCCGGACCCGCCGGGCGGCGGGGGTGGCCGGGGTCGATGGGCGGGGTGCGGCCAGCGTGGTGGTCATCGCGGCGCTCCGAGGGGTACGGGCGTGAGCGCGCCGTGTACGTGCGCGGCATACTCGCGCATCCGGGCGTCGTGTGC
>VAXX01000021.1 GCA_005885115.1 Actinomycetota bacterium
TGACGCCGATGTTGTAGACGGCCAGGTCGGGGCCGAAGAAGCCGAGCGCGAGCCCGCCGAGGGTGGCGAACAGCAGCGTCGAGCCGCCGCCGAGCATCAGGCCCATCAGCGCGCCGCCACCGGCCCCGGCGAACAGGCCGATGCCCTTGGCCGCGACCACCCGTTCGACCGGCCAGGCCGGCGGGTTGCCGGCGCGGTCGAGCTGGCGTTGCAGCCGGGCCAGCGCTCCGCCGAGGGTGAGCGCGGTGCCGACCCGGCCGAGGCGTCGCGCGAACGGCTGGCCGATGCGCTCGCCGAAGGTACGCCCGGCGGGGCCGACCCGGCGTTCGGTGTACCCGATGGTTGCCAGGGTACGGCTGACCGCGGCCCGGTCCGGGTCGCGCAGCAGCACGGCGAGGATCGTGAAGACGGGTACCAGCGCGGCGGAGCCGAGCGCGAGATAGATGAGCGTCATCAGACTTCCACCTTCACGACCTTGCTCAGCCAGAACGTGCCGGCGGCCATCATCAGTACCGCGCTGGTCAGCATGGCCAGACCGATCGGCGTGGTGTACAGCGGCCGCAGGTACTCGGCACGGAAGGTGAACATGAACGCGGCCAGCATGACCGGCATCCCGGCCAGTACCCACGCGGACAGCCGCCCCTCGGCGGACAGCCCGCGGACGTGCCGGCGCAGCCGGGCGCGTTCGCGCATGGTCTCCACCGCCGTCTCCAGCACCTCCGACAGCGTGCCGCCGACCTCGCGCTGCACCCGGATCGCCATCACCAGCCAGGCCAGGTCCCGGCTGTCCATCCGGGTGGCGACCCGCAGCAGCGCCTCCTCCAGTTCGCCGCCCAGGCGGCTCTCGGCCAGCGCCCGGCCGAACTCGCCGGCGACCGCCTCGTCGCCCTCCTGGGCCAGCGCGGCGATCGCCTGCGGGAACGAGAAGCCCGACCGCAGCGCGCTGACCACCAGTTGCAGCGACTCGGGCAGTTGGTCGGCGAAGCGCCGGGCCCGGCGGGTGGCGCGCAGCCGGCGGTACCCGGCGGTGCCGAACCAGCCGCCGAGCCCGCCCAGCAGCAGGCCGGGCAGCAGCGGCAGGGCCAGCACGGCCAGTACCACGCCGAGGACGGCGACGCCGATCCGCAGCAGCGTCCACTCGGCGGGGCGCAGGTCGATCCCGGCCCGGTCCAGGTCGACCTCGATCTGCCCGGCGTAGTCGCGGCGGACCAGCACCTGTTCGGTGGCCGAGACGGCGGCGTCGAGCAGCGAGTTGGGCTCCCGGTCGACGGCCTGTCCGGTGCCCTTGGCGGCGCGTTCGATCTGGCGCAGCCGGTTGCGTACGGTGGCCCGGCCGACCAGCAGGTACATCACGACCAGGCCGCCGAGCAGCAGGCCGCCGCCGGTCGCGCCGAGGGCCAGATACAGCGGCCAGCGCGGGGTGCGCGGGATGCTCGCGGCCACGAGCGGCGGGCCGGCGGGAAGAGCCACGGGGGTACCGGTGGCGGTGGCCACCGTCGTACCGCCCTGGCTCAGCGTCACGTGCATGGTCGGGGTGGTACCGGCGAGCCGGGTGGGTACCGGCGCGGCGACGGTCACCACCGGTGCCAGGGTCGCGGTGATCCCGGCGAACGCGGCCCGTAGTGCCGACGGGTCGGCCGCGGTGACGATGCGTCCGCCGGTGGCCACGGCGAGCGGGGACACCGCGGCGTCCGGCCCGTACGCGATGACGTCCAGGCTGGCCCGCCCGGCGGACAGGTCGGCGGCGGCCTGCGCGGCGGTGCTGTGCGAGGCCGTGTCGGTACCGTCGGACAGGAGCACCACGCGCCGCTCCCCCGGCACCGACAGCAGCGTCACCGCCTGGCGTACCCCGTCGTAGAGCGCGGTACCCCCGTGGGCCGCCAACCCGGCGACGGCGCCCTTGAACGCGGCCCGGTCCCGGGTCGGCCCGAGTACGGTCACCGGCGCGTCCGCGACCGAGACCAGCCCGAGCGCGACGTCGGCGGGCAGGCCGTCGGCGTACCCGTCGGCGGCGGCCTTGGCTCCGGCCAGCCGGGCCCCGGCCATCGACCCGCTGGTGTCGACGATGAGGACCACCTCGCGCGGCTTCGGCGGCGGTGCCGCGGTCCGGGTCACCGTCGCCGGCAGCGCCACCCCGTCCAGGTCGACCGACAGCGAGGCGCTGTCCAGCGATACGCCGGGCGGGAGATGGTCGGCGGTGACGGTGAAGCGGACATGCCCGTGGTCGATCGTCACGCCGGACACCGACAGGTCGGTACCCGGGTCGGCGGCGGCCGGGGCCGCGACGAGCGCCCCGAGGATGCCCAGCGCGACAGCGAGCCGCTTCACCGCATACCGCCCGCGGAGGCGAAGAACTCCATCGGCAGGGTGACGTCGTGCGCGGCCAGCTCCTCGAGGAACCGGGGCCGCAGGCCGGTGGCCAGCAGCGCCTTGCGGCTGTGGTCGTACACGAAGATGTCCTGGAGTGTGACGATCTCGCCCTCCATGCCGACCACCTCGGTCACGTGGGTGACCCGGCGGCTGCCGTCGCGCAGCCGGGACACCTGCACGATCAGGTCCACGGCCGAGGCGATCTGCTCGCGGATCGCGCGTACCGGCAGGTCCATGCCGGCCATCAGCACCATGGTCTCCAGCCGGGCGATGGTGTCCCGGGGGGTGTTCGCGTGCACGGTGGTCAGCGAGCCGTCGTGGCCGGTGTTCATCGCCTGGAGCATGTCCAGGGCGGCGCCGTCGCGGACCTCGCCGA
>VAXX01000022.1 GCA_005885115.1 Actinomycetota bacterium
AGGTCCCTACCCGCGCGGTTACCGGATCGCGAAGTTCCTCGGCGAGCGCATCGCCCGGGCATCCATCGTCGACGCCCGGGTCAACGCCCTGTTTCTGGACGTCATCCACATGCGCCGTCATCCCAAGGTGTTCAGCTCCCCGAGAGCGCTGCTGCTCGTCGAGCGCGGCCTGAGACGACGGGCCGTCCCCCAGCCCCACGCCACCCGCGAACAGACCGGCGTTCGTGTACCACGCACCAGCAATGTCATGGACATGTAGACGACCGGTGAAGGACCCACCTCGCCACGCTCGGCGCCCTACCCACAGCCGGGGCCGTTGACCTTCAGGACTACTCCGGCATCGCGGCTAACCCGCGCGGAGCTTGGCCAGGATCCCTTCACAACTGCGCACCACGACGCCGGCCGCGCGGCGGTGGTCCTGGCGGTGCCGGGGGTCCACGGCGTGCGCCCGCCAACGGTCGACGGCGTCGGCGGCCGCCGCCCATGCCTGCTCGGCGGTCAGCTCCCCGCCCAGCCGGGCGGCCAGGCCCGGGCCGGTGCCGCCGATCAGCCGCACCGCCTCCTCCCGGCCGGACCCGGCTGCCGGCGCCGGACCGGGAGGAGGCGGTGCGGCTGATCGGCAGCCGGGTCCGGCCGGCCCGCAGCGCGGCCAGCAGCCGCAGTTCCCGCAGCTCGTGCCCGTTGGCCAGGGCCCGGTCCAGGGCGGCGAGCAGCCGGGCGCCGTCCGGGTGCGGCTGCGCCCGGACCAGCGCGTCCAGCGCGATCAGGGCCGAGCGGGCCTTGAGTACCGGGCGCCACTCGATGAACAACTCGCCGATGGCGTCCCGGAGATCGTCGAGGCCGCTGCGCGCGACCAGTTGCCCGGACAGCTCGTCGCGGGTGGCCGAACCGGTACGCAGCAGGGTCAGCGCGAGGCGTACCCCGGGCAGCCCGAGCCGCTCGACCAGTCCGGCGCGTACCGCCGGGTCCACCGGTACCGGGGCCTGCGGGTCGACGAACCGGTCCACCGACAGCAGGTACCGCTCCGTCTCCTCGCGGGTACGGCCGGCGAGGCTGGTCAGCGCCGCGTGCTCCGGGGCGGTCAGGGTCCGGCCGGCGTACCCGATCCGGGCCGACGCGGCGACCACGGCCTGGCAGACCTGCTGTAGGGCAACGTGCCGCTGGTACCGCCGGGCGATCATCCGGGCCGACCCGAGCCCGTCGACCCGGCCGCCACCGAACTCGTCGGCCCGGGACAGCACCACGATCGTGTCCACCGGGGTGGCCCGGGCCAGCGTGCTCACCTGCGCGTCGGCCAGCTCGTACGCCACGGACTCGCCGGGGTGCGGGGTCAGGTACAGCAGGGCGTCGGCGTCGGGTACCGGAATGGTCGGCGTCTCGGTGAAGATCACCCCGCGCCGGGCCGCCAGCTCGCCGAGCAGCGTGGTCTTCCCCGCCCGGGGTGGCCCGGCGACCGCGATGCGTAGCGGCTCCTCGAAGCGCTCCAGCTCGCGGCGGACCGCCGCCGCCGCGCGGGGCTGGTCCCGGTAGCTCGCGAGTGCCCCGGTGAGCAGGTGCCAGGCGATGTCGGGCAGCGCCGCGCTCATGACGGCACCTCGCTTCGCTCGCCGCCGTCATGAGGCACCGGGGCGCTGAGCCCATGATTCGTTCGCATACGCTCGCTCACGCCGCGATGCCCTGCTGCGCCGGCGCGCTCACCTGCTGGACCCGGCGGTACAGCAGCTGGAGGGCCTCGTACTCCCGTTGGAGCGCGTCGTCGGCGGACCGGCGCTGGGCGTCGCGCGCCGCCTCGACCAGCCCGTCCTGGAGCTGTTCGAGCAGGCCGCTGAAGTGGTCGCGCAGCGCCCGGTGCACCTGCCGGGCCACGTCCCGGCACTCCTTGCTGAACTTGAGGAAGAAGTCCTCGATGTGCCGCTGTACCGCCGCCTTCGCCGAAGGCGGCGCCCGCGCCGATGGACACCACGTTGATCAGCGGCAGTCCGGCGAGGCTGGTCAGCAGGCCGAACATGACCACGCCGCCGTACGAGCCGCGCAGGCCGGTGAACAGCTTCTGGGCCAGCGAGAAGTGCCCGAAGGACGGCCGTTCCAGCTCGGACATGCTGTCGAAGACCTGGTCGGGCATCCAGAACGTGGAGTCGGGCAGCACGTCGGCCCGGTACGCGGCCAGGTCCCGGGCGATCCTCGCGGCGATCCAGTGCGAGCGTTCCACCAGCCAGCCGAAGTTGGCCTCGGCCGCGTTGCGCAGGTTCTCCTCCAGCCACGGGGCGAACGCGTCCCAGACCTCGGCCGGGTCGGCGGTGTCGAAGAACTCGTCGACGGTACGGATGATCCGCCGGGTCCGGTCGCGCAGGTCGTACTCCACGTCGGAGGCCAGGTCGGCGATGTCGTCGGCGAGCCCGTTCTGCCACCGGGCCGACTGGCGGCGCAGCCGTTCCAGGCTGCGCTGCAGGTCCTCCAGTTGACCGGCGGCGGCGCTGCGCTGGGCCAGCAACGGTTCGGCCAGCGACTCCAGGACCCGCGTGGTGACCGCGGCGGCGGTGTGCGGGGCGATCCGCTCGGCCTTGGTGGCGGCGTACTGCTGGAGGCACGCGACCAGTTCGGCGAAGCCGGACTCGGCGTTCAGCGCCCGGTCGTCGGTCTTCGCGGCGCGCAGGCGCAGGTCGGCGGAGACCGGCAGGACGTGCGCCGGCAGGCCGGCCTCCGCCAGGTGCTCACGGTTGCGCTGCGCGGTACGGCGCCAGTCCTGCGACAGGTCGATCTTGGTCAGGACCACCAGCACCTGCGGGCAGGAGCGGCCGGCGCGGACGAGGAAGTCCAGCTCGGTACGGGTGATCTCGCGGCGGGCGTCGGACACCATGAGTACGGCGTCGGCCCCGTCCAGCCCGGCTTCGGCGTACCCCGGCTCGGCGGCGCCGTCCAGCGGCGGCATGTCCACCAGGACCAGGCCCGAGCGCAGCAGCGTACGGGGCAGCCCGACCTCCAGGTGCGCGGCGCCCCCGACCGGCCGGCGCAGTGCGAGGGCCCCGACCTCGTCAACCGGTACCGGGGTCCGGTCCGCCCGGCCGCTCACCAGGACCGCGGACGGCTTCTCGGCGTGCTGCACCACCGTCGGTACCGTCGTGCCGGTCTCGTCGCCGACCACGCACGCGGGCGCGTTGACGATCGCGTTGACGAGCTGGCTCTTGCCCTGCTTGCGGGTACCCACGACGAGCACCCGCAGCCGCGGATCGAGCAGCCGGGTGCGCCGGTCTTCCAGGAGCCGGACGAGGTCACGCCGGCCGCGGGCGGCGCAGGCGTGGATCGTCTCGTCCAGTACGTCGAGCCAGGGAGGTGCCATCAGCGGTGTTCCTGTCGTGGTCGCGGGGAAGTGGTGCGGGTACCCGACCCGAGCGGGTACCCGCACCACGGTCTGTCACCGGCTAGAGCAGGTGGCCGACGTCCAGGTGGCCGTCGCCGCTGGCGTGCGCCGACCCGGAGGCGTCCACCGACCCGCCGGTCACCCCGCCCAGGTGCAGCGGGTCCGAACCGGACAGCGCCCCGGTCACCCCGTGCAGGGTCCCGTCGAGGCCGCCGCCGAGTCCCGCACCCGAGGTGACGTGGTCCAGCGTGCCGGTCAGGTTCTGCGTCACGTCCCCGGTCAGGCCGTGCGTGGCGTCCAGCGAACCGGTGAGGCTGCCGACCGTGCCGGTGAGGCTGCCGACGGTGTGGGTCAGGCCGCCCGCTGAGCCGGTCAGGTCGCCGACCGTGTGGGTCAGGCCGCCGACGGTACCGGTCACCGTGGACGTGGTCGAGCCCAGCATGTCGCCCGGGTCCAGGGCACCGGTGTCCAGGCTGGCGCCCGGGTCGTCGGAGGTGGTGAACCCGCCGGAGACGCTGGCGCCGCCGTGTACCCCCGCCTTGTCGCCGTCGGAGTCGCTCCAGCCGTCCCCGCCGTCGGTCCCGGCGCCGGCGCCGAACCCGTTGGCCAGCGACACCGGGCCGAGGCTGCCGGCGAACCGGTCGCTGAGGTCCGCGTGCCCGGCCAGGCTGGTCAGGCCGCTGAGGGTACCGGCGGTGGTCAGGGTCAGGTCCCGGGCGTCCAGGCCGGCCGGGGACAGCGATGAGTTCAGCGACGTGAGCTGGCTCAGCGTGGCGCCGCCCCGGTCCAGCGCCGCCGAGGTCAGGTCGGGCAGGCCGGAGGCCAGGCCCGCGACCCGGGCCGGCGCGTAGTCCACGACCAGCGGGATCGCGTCGTGCACGTCGGCCGGCGTGACGTCGGGCAGCCCGGCGGCGTGCAGCGCGCCGTCCGGGTCGAGCTGGAAGGCGGTACGTGCGTGCGCGTCCGTCAGCAGGTTCAGCACGAAGTCGTGCAGGGTCAGCGGTGAGTTCATGGAAAACAGGCTCCCTCGAAGTGATCGGCGTCCGGTGACGACCGTAGGGAGGGCGGGGGTACCGGCACATCGGGACTTGATCCCGATCCCCGCAGCGATCCCGGGATAGGGGACCGGCGCCGAGACCCCCGGGGATTAGGGGACACCGTTCGGGTACCCCTGGGTGTCGACCGGGGGATCGGACTCTGGTACGAAAGGGGGATTCTGCGACCCGGGAGGAGCCAGCCGATGCCGTACGTCCTCGGGGTGGCCGCCGGCAACGGTGCGACCCTCGCGGCGCTCTCCCGTCGCCGGCGGGACCGGTGGGGCGAGGTCGAGCTGGTCCGGCTGGGTACCGCGGCGACCTCGGCACCGTCGACGTTGCGGCTGACCGGGGACGGGGCGATCGCCGGTGGCCCCGGTGACCGGCCGGTGTCCGGCTTCCTGCGCCGGATCGGGGACGACGTGCCGATGGTGCTCGACGGGTGGCGGTTCGCCGCACCGGAACTGGGCGCCGAGCTGATCGGCTGGGTGGTCGACCGGGTGGTCGCCGAGGAGGGCGAGGCGCCCGAACACGTCGTGGTGGTGGTACCGGCGTACTGGGGGCCGTACCGGTGCGGTCTGCTGGAGGAGGCACTGTGGCGGGCCGGGCTGGACGAGGTGAGCCTGGTGGCCGAGCCGGTAGCGGCGGCGTGGGCGTACGCGGCCGGCCGGCCCGTCGAGCCGGGTACCACCCTCGGCGTGTACGCCCACGGCGCCACGACCGGGGAGTGCAGCGTGGTCGCGCGTACCGGGGTGGCGGCGTTCGAGGTGCTCGCGGCGGGCGAGCTGGGCGAGGGGCTCGGCGGTGCCGACCTCGACGACCTCGTGGCGGACCGGGTGATCGAGCGGCTCGGCCGGGATACCGGCGCTCCGGACGCGGGCGAGCTGCTGGCCCGCTGCCGGTTCGCCAAGGAGAGCCTGTCCACCGCGGCCGCCGTGACGATCCCGGTGCCGACGCTGGCCGGGCCGGCGGAGGTGACCCTGTCGGCGACCGAGTTCGAGGAGCCGGATGCCGCTGCTGCGGCGGCTGCTGGAGGCGGCGGTACCGGCCCCCGTGGTGACGGAGATCGACCCGGTGCTCGCGGTGGTCGACGGTGCCGTGTACGCCGCCCAGGCGGCCCGCTCGGGGGAGCCCGTACCCGCCGCGTCCAGGGACGCCTCGGTGCCCGCGGCACGTGAGGACGTCGTCGTAGCCCGGCCGCCGCGGCCACCGATCGTGATCACGCCGCTGGACCCGCCGCGCCGGCGTGCCGCCCGGCACGTGGCCCGCGACCTGCGGGCCTCCGGCTACCCGGCGGGTGCGTAGCGGCGGTGAGCGACACGGTGACCAGAGCGGTACCCGTCCTGGACGGCGCGGCCCGGCACGTCCTGGACCGGGTCGCCGCCGATCCGGGCGCCCCGATCCAGCTCGGCATCACGGCACCCGGCGGGTACGGGAAGACGACGCTGCTGCGCGCGCTGGAACGGCTCTACCGGGTGGCCGGTGTCCCGGTGACGATCCTGGACGAGCGGCCCGTACGGGAGGACGCTGTCGTTCTCGTCGACGACGCGCACCGACTGGACGGGGACCGGCTGGGCGTACTGCTGCGGCTGGCCCGTTCCCCGGGGGTACGTCTGGCCGTGGCGTACCGGCCGTGGCCCCGGCCCCGGCCGCTGACCGAGCTGACCGCGGTCCTCCGCGAGTACGGCCCGCTCGTCGCGCTGTCCCCGTACGGCGCCGAGCAGGTCATCCAGTTGCTGACCGGCGCCGGTATCCCCGCCGAGCCGAGGCTGGTCGAGCTGCTGTGCGCCCAGGCCCAGGGGGCACCGGCGCTGCTCGACCGGACGATCGCCGCGCTGCGCGGGCACCGGGGCGAACTGGTGGAGATACCGGACGCGGCCATCGCCTGGCTGCGGTACGACCTGGAGGCGCTGGAACCCGACGTCCAGCGGTACCTGCTGGCCGCCGAGGCCGGCGTGGGACTGGACCTGGACCTGCTCGGCCAGCTCCTCGACCGGGACGGCGACGGGGTCGCCGAGACCATCGCCGCGGCGCGGGCGACCGGCCTGGTCGGTACCGACGGACTGCCGCCGCCGCTGGTACGGCGCGCGGTGGCGGTGTTCAGCCCGGTCGAGTACCGGGTCGCGGTCCGGCGCCGGCTGGCCGAACTCCAACTCGCCCGGGGTGGCTCGGTCGTCGGGCTGGCCCGGGCCCTCCTCGGTACCGGCGTCGCCGACCCCGGCATGGCGGCCGCCTTCGAGGCGGCCGCCGACGAGGCCCTGTCCGGCGAGCCCGCGTTGGCGGCGCAGATGTACGCCGCCGGGGTCGCCGCCGGCCGGCCGGTGGCCACGGTCGCGACCCGCTGGGCCCGTGCCGCGGCCCTCGCCGGTGACCTGGACGCCGCGCTCCGCATCGCCGACCGGGTGGTCACCGCGCAGGAGTCACCGGACCGGGCCGACGGTGCCCGTACCGCCGCCGCGGCCCTGGCCCACCGGGGGCAGTTGGCACACAGCGCCGAGTTGTACCGCTGGTCCGGCCCGGGCTGGGCGGCCTCGTTCGCGGCGATCGGGCTGATCGGCACCGGCGACCTCACCACCGGCGCCGACCTGCTCGACGGGCCGGTACCGGACGGGCCGCCGACCCTGTACGCCGGCGCCGCCGCCCTGATGGCCCGGGGCGTACGGGAGTCGGTCACCGGTACCCCGACCTCGGCACTGGCCCCCCTGGTCCGGGCCACCGATCTGCTCGCGCCGGCCGGGCGTACCGCCGTCCTGCCGGACAGCCCGGCCGCGCTCGCCGCCCTGGTGGCGCTGCACACCGGCGAGCTGGCGCTGGCGGAGTCGCTGCTCGCCCGGGCCATGGCGGCGGGGACCGGCGGTGCCCTGATGGCCCGCCGGCACCGGCTGCTGCGGGCCTGGGTCCTGATGGTCCGCGGGGAGCCCGCCGAGGCCCGGCGGCAGCTCTCGGCGGCCTGTCCCCGGGGCGTGACCCTGGAGCCCCGGGACTGGCTGTTCGCGGTGGCACTCGACCTCGGGCTGGCCCGGCGGGACAACGACCCGGCGCGGCTGCACAGCACCTGGAGCCAGGCCGGCGAGGCGATCCTGCGTCACCCGATCGACCTGTTCATGCTGCTGCCGCTGGGCGAGTTCACCATCTGCGCGGCCCGGCTGGGCGACCTGGACCGGATGGCGCCGCACCTGGCCGAGGCCCGTACGCTGCTCGCCCGGCTCGACGACCCGCCGCTGTGGAGCGCGCCGCTGCTGTGGAACGGGCTGCACGCCGCGATCGTCGCGGAGGATCCGGAGCTGGCCGCCGACCAGGCCGCGGCGCTGCGCGCCGCGGCCAAGCACGGCCCGCGCTACGCGGCCCTGGCCGGTGCCGCCGAGTGCTGGCTGGAGGTACTGGCCGGGACGGTCGACCCGGCGACGGTCGACGCCGCCGCGTGTGGACTGCAGGCGATCGGGATGGCCCCGGATGGTGCGGCGCTGGCCGCGCAGGCGGCCGTCCGTACCACCGACCGCAAGGCCATGGTCGTGCTGCTGGACCGGGCCCGGGTGCTGCAGGGCAAGCCGGCGCGCGGGCGGCCGCCGTACCCGGGGGCCGGGCCCGGCGGTCCGGTCAATGCCGGAGCCGACCTGACCCGGTTGAGCGAGCGGGAGCTGGAGGTGGCCTCGCTGGTGGTGGCCGGGCTGACGTACAAGCAGATCGGGGACCGGCTGTTCATCTCGCCCAAGACGATCGAGCACCACGTCGCCCGGATGCGCCAGCGGCTGGGCTGCGAGAGCCGCGCCGACCTGCTGGCCCGGCTGCGCGGGCTGGTCGCCGAGACGGTTACTTGAGCGGCAGCGTCGGCACGATCGTCGGTACGGGCAGGCTCGGCAACGGTAGGGACGGCACGACGGTCGGTACCGGTCCGGTGGTGGACCCG
>VAXX01000023.1 GCA_005885115.1 Actinomycetota bacterium
TGATGCTCTTCTCCGGCCGGGCGTTCCCGGAGCTGGCCGAGGAGATCGGCGACTTTCTGGGTACGGCGCCGACACCGACCGACGCGTACGACTTCGCCAACGGCGAGATCTTCATCCGGTACCGGGAGTCGGTCCGGGGCAGCGACGCCTTCGTGGTGCAGTCGATCACCGCGCCGGTGAACCAGTGGCTGATGGAGTCGCTCATCATGGTCGACGCGCTCAAGCGCGGTTCGGCCAAGCGGATCACCGTGGTGCTGCCGTTCTACCCGTACGGGCGGCAGGACAAGAAGCACCGGGGCCGGGAACCGATCTCGGCCCGGTTGATCGCCGACCTGTACAAGACCGCCGGTGCGCACCGGATCCTCGCGGTGGACCTGCACACCGCGCAGATCCAGGGGTTCTTCGACGGGCCGGTGGACCACCTGTTCGCGATGGACACCCTGGCGACCTACGTCGAGGAGCGCTACGCCGGCCGCCCGTTGACGGTCGTCGCGCCGGACTCCGGCCGGGTACGCGTGGCCGAGCGGTGGACCGACCGGCTCGGTGGCTGCCCGCTGGCGTTCATCCACAAGACCCGGGACCCGCTCAAGCCCAACCAGGTGGTGGCCAACCGGGTGGTCGGCGACGTCGAGGGCCGGGTCGCGCTGATCCTCGACGACATGATCGACACCGGCGGGACGATCTGCAAGGCCGCCGACATCCTGCACGAGACCGGTGCGGCCGACGTGATCGTGGCCGCGACCCACGCCGTGCTGTCCGACCCGGCGACCGAGCGGCTCAAGAACAGCCGGATCAGCGAGGTCGTGGTGACCAACACGCTGCCGCTGCCGCCGGAGAAGCGGCTCGACAAGATCACCGTACTGTCGATCGCGCCGCTCATCGCCCGGGCCATCCGCGAGGTTTTCGACGACGGTTCGGTGACGACGTTGTTCGGGGGCCTGTCCTAGCCTCGGCGGCCTGCCCGGCCGCCCGCAGCGCCTGGACTGACAGTCGGCGCGCGTGGCCCCCCGACCGCGAGCCGGAAGTCCTCGGGTAAGGTGGTGGGGTTGCCACGGCGAGGGTGCCCGGTGGGCCGTACGCGGCCGGCTGAGGCGCCGTGATCGACGCGGTGCTCCGGGCCCTGAGCCCCTGCGCCCGCCGCTCCCCTCCCTCGCCTTGAGCACCGTAGCCGACCCGAGTTGTGCACGACAGTTTGACGGAAGGTGTTTTCCCGTGTCCGAGGTCCGTATCAGCGCCGAGCCCCGTACCGAGTTCGGCAAGGGTGGTGCCCGGCGTACCCGTCGGGCCGGCAAGGTGCCCGCCGTGCTGTACGGCCACGGCGAGAAGCCCAAGCACATCTCGCTGCCCGCCCGGGACTTCGCCGCCGCCCTGCGGCACGGCGGCACCATGCAGGTCTTCGACATCGAGGTCTCCGACGGCACCAAGGTGCTGGCCCTGGCCAAGGCGATCCAGCGCGACCCGATCAAGGACAGCTTCGACCACGTCGACCTGCTGATCGTGCGCCGGGGCGAGATGGTCACCATCGAGGTACCGGTGGTGCTGGCCGGCGAGGCCGCGCGCAACACCCTGGTGATGCTGGAGCACGACAAGCTCGCCGTCCTCGCCGACGCGACCCGGCTGCCCGAACGCCTGGAGGCGTCGGTGGAGGGCCTGGACGCCGGTAGCCACGTGACCGCCGGGGAGATCACCCTTCCCGAGGGCGTGGAGCTGGCCGCCGAGCCGGACCTGGTGATCGCCGTCGTGGCGGCCGCGCCGACCCAGGCGCAGATGGAGGGCGAGACCACCGAGGCCGCCGCCGAGCCGACCGAGGTCCCCGAGGCCGAGACCGTTCAGGCGTAGGTGGATCCCTGGCTCGTTGTCGGGTTGGGTAATCCGGGCCCGGAGTACGCGAAGCACCGGCACAACGTCGGGTTCATGGTTGTCGATGTGCTGGCCGCCCGTACCGGGGCCCGGTTCGGCCGGCACCGCAAGGCCGTCGCGCAGGTCGCCGAGGCCCGGCTGGGCCTGGGCGACCAGGCGCCCCGGCTGATCCTGGTCAAGCCGATGACGTACATGAACCTGTCCGGCGGGCCGGTCGCCGGGCTGCGCCAGTTCTACAAGGTGCCGCTGGAGCGGGTCATCGCGGTCCACGACGAGCTGGACATCCCGTACGGGCAGATACGGCTCAAGCAGGGTGGCGGCGAGGGCGGCCACAACGGGCTGCGCTCCATGTCCGGCTCGTTGGGGGACAAGAACTATCTGCGGGTACGGTTCGGCATCGGTCGCCCACCCGGGCGCCAGGATCCGGCCGACTACGTCCTGTCCGACTTCTCCCCGGTCGAGCGCAAGGAACTGGACTTCCTCGTCGACCGCGCCGCCGACGCCACCGAGTCACTGATCGGGCGCGGCCTGGAGTGGACCCAGAACGCGTACCACGCCGCCTGACCACTCGTTGTAACGGCTGAGCAAGCCGGGACGACGAGGGGGCCGCAGTGCAGGACGAGAGCGTCCGCACCCTGGCCCCGATCAGCGCGGCCCCGATCAGCGTGCTCCCCGCCGCTGGCCGACGCCGGCCCAGTCCCCGCCCCCGGGTCACCCCGCCGCCGCAGCCCGACTCCGGGCGCGGCCGGCACGCCGCGCCCCGCCGCCCCCGGCTGGCCTGGGAGGGCCGGTACGTCCTCCAACTGCTCCTGCTCGACCTCGGCGTCGGGCTCGGCGCCGGCGGGATGGCCTTCGCGGTCCGGTTCGGCAACGACGTCACCCGGTACAACCGGGGGTACCTGCTGCTGTCCCTGCTGCTGCCGGTGTGCTTCACCGTGACGCTCGCGCTGACCCGGGCGTACGAGCGGCGGTTCCTGTTCGTCGGCACCGAGGAGTACCAGCGGGTACTGCGCGGCGGGCTGACCCTGACCGCCGGTACGGCCGTGCTGGCGTACGCCCTGGACGTCCGGCTGGCCCGCGGGTACGTGGTCGTCGCGCTGCCCCTGGCGACCCTGGCCGGGATCGTGCTGCGCTTCGCCCGGCGCAAGCGCCTGCACCGGGCCCGGCTGCGGGGCGCGTACCTGCGCCGGGTGATCGTCGTCGGGCACGAGCTCGCCGTGGTCGCCATCACGAGGCAGTTGCGCCGGGAGCGGTACCACGGGCTGGACGTGGTCGGCTGCTGCCTGCCGCCCGGGTACGACGGCCGGGTACGGCTGCCCGTGTACGGCACCTTCGACCACGTCGCGCACGCGGTACGGGCGGCCCGGGCGGATACCGTGATCGTCCTGTCCTGCCCGGAGCTGGACGGGCACACCCTGCGGCGCCTCGCCTGGCGGCTGGAGCGCGACGAGGTCGACCTGATCGTGGCCAGCTCGCTGATCGACGTCGCCGGTGGGCGTACCACCATCCGGCCGGTCGACGGCCTGCCCATGCTGCACGTCGAGCACCCGAACCTGTCCGGCGCCAGCCGGCTGGTCAAGGCGCTGGTCGACCGGGTCGGGGCCGCGCTGCTGCTGGCCGTCTCCGCCCGAGGGAGTTTGTCATGTACAAGTTCCGCACCATGTACCTCGACGCGCAGGCGCGTCTGGCGGAGATCCGGCACCTGAACCAGTACGACCACGTGCTGTTCAAGATGCGCGACGATCCCCGGGTCACCCGGGTCGGGCGTGTCCTGCGCCGGTTCTCCCTCGACGAGCTGCCGCAGTTGGTCAACGTACTGCGCGGGCAGATGTCCCTGGTGGGCCCCCGCCCGCCGCTGCCGGAGGAGGTCGCCGTCTACCCCGCCGATGTGCGCCGCCGGCTGGCGGTCCGGCCGGGCCTGACCGGACTCTGGCAGGTTTCCGGACGTTCCGACCTGCCCTGGGAGGAGGCGGTCAAGCTCGACCTCCGGTACGTCGAGAACTGGTCGTTCTCCCTCGACCTGATGATCCTGCTGCGCACCCTGTCCGCGGTGTGCCGAGCCTCCGGAGCGTACTGATGCCCCCCGCCGTCGATGGCGCCTTCGCCCGCTGGCTCGCCGGCGAGGCCGGCGTGCTGCTGTGCGACCTGCGCACCGACCAGTCCATCACCGACCCCGACGCGCTGCGCGCGGCCGGGGACAAGCAGGCCCACAACCTGATCGTCAGCGCGCTGGAACGCTGGCGGCCCGGCGACGAGGTGCTCTCCGAGGAAGGGGTACGCGACGATCCGGCGCGCCTGTCCGCCGACCGGGTCTGGATCGTGGACCCGTTGGACGGCACCCGCGAGTACGGCGAGCCGGGACGGGTGGACTGGGCGGTACACGTCGCGCTCTGGTCCCGTACCGCCGCTGCTCCTTGCGGTTTGACCGCCGCGGCGGTGGCGCTGCCCGCCCAGCGCCGGGTGATCGCCACCGACGACCCGCCCGGCTACCCGCCGATGTCCGCGGACGCCGCCGCCGGCGGCCGGCTGCGCCTGGCCGCGAGCCGGTCCCGCCCGCCGGCCTTCCTCGACGCGCTCGCCGACCGGCTCGGCGCCGACCTGGTCCCGATGGGTTCGGCCGGCGCCAAGATCGCGGCGGTCATCCTCGGCGACGTTGACGGGTACGTGCACGCCGGCGGCCAGTACGAGTGGGACTCGGCCGCGCCGGTCGCTGTGGCGCTCGCCACCGGCCTGCACGCGAGCCGGGTCGACGGCTCCCCGCTGGCATACAATCGCGCCGATCCGCTGCTCCCCGACGTCGTGGTGTGCCGTAAGGAT
>VAXX01000024.1 GCA_005885115.1 Actinomycetota bacterium
CATCGCGTTCATCCTCGAACTGATCGGCAAGTCGTACGGCACGCTCGTCAACCCCGGTACCCTCACCACGCTGGGCCTTCTGTTCATCGCCCTGCACCTCGCGCCGCTGGCCCGGTACGCCGTCACCCGGCGCCGGTGACCGCAGTCCCGACGCCGACCACCGGCCCGACCCGTACAGACCGTCACGGTCCCTCGGGTCGGGCCGGTAGTGTCGGAGCCGATGGACTCTGAGGGACTCTTCACGCTCGCCGCCGCCCCGCCGCCCGGGGCGCCGTCCGGTTTCCCGGTACCCGGGCCGGACGCGCCCCTGGCTGTACGGATGCGTCCCCGTACCCTCGATGAGCTCGTCGGCCAGCAGCATCTGCTGGCTCCCGGCGCCCCGCTCCGCCAGCTCGTGACTGGGGCCGCGCCGATGTCGGTCATCCTGTGGGGACCGCCGGGCAGCGGCAAGACCACCATCGCGCACCTCGTCGCCGGCGCCGGGGACCGGCGTTTCGTGGCGCTCTCCGCGCTGTCGGCCGGGGTCAAGGAGGTCCGCGCGGTCATCGACGAGGCCCGGCGGGTACGCCGGACGGGTGGTCAGCCGACCGTGCTGTTCATCGACGAGGTACACCGGGTCAGCAAGACCCAGCAGGATTCGCTGCTGTCGGCGGTCGAGGACCGTACCGTGACGCTGCTCGCGGCGACCACGGAGAACCCGTACTTCTCGGTGATCTCGCCGCTGTTGTCCCGCTGCGTGCTGCTGACCCTGCACCCGCTGGACGACGAGGCGGTCCGGGGCCTGGTCAAGCGGGCGCTGACCGATGAGCGGGGCCTGGCCGGCAGCGTCGCGCTGGCCGCCGACGCCGAGGACCACCTGGTCCGGCTGGCCGCCGGCGACGTCCGCAAGGCGCTGACCGCCCTGGAGGCGGCGGCCGCCTCGGCCCGCGCCCAGGGCGTGACCGAGATCGACCTGCCCACCGCGGAGAGGGCGGTGGACGTGGCGGCGGTGCGTTACGACCGCGACGGGGACGCGCACTACGACGTGATCAGCGCGTTCATCAAGAGCATGCGTGGCTCGGACGTGGACGCGGCGCTGCACTGGCTGGCCCGGATGCTGGTGGCGGGGGAGGACCCCCGGTTCATCGCCCGGCGGCTGGTCATCTTCGCGAGTGAGGACGTCGGGATGGCCGACCCGACCGCGCTGCTCACCGCGACGGCCGCGGCCCAGGCGGTACAGCTGATCGGGTTGCCCGAGGCCCAGCTCAACCTGGCGCACGCGGTCGTACACCTGGCCACCGCGCCGAAGTCCAACGCGGTGACCAGCGCGATCTCCGCTGCCGTGCAGGACGTCCGGGCGGGGCGGGCCGGACCGGTACCCCGGCACCTGCGCGACGCCCACTATCCGGGCTCGAAGGGCCTGGGCCACGGCGTCGGGTACCGGTACCCGCACGACGATCCGCACGGTGTCGTCACCCAGCAGTACCCTCCGGACGACGTCGTCGGCCGGGACTACTACCTGCCTACCGGGCACGGTGCGGAGCGGGCGGTCGCCGAACGGCTGCCCCGGCTGCGCCGGCTGGTCCGCGGTACCGCCGCGGACGAGGTCAACGAGGAGTCGGGCGAGTGAGCGGTGAGGATCGCGGCAAGCGCAAGGGTCGCGGGCGCGGTGACGAGGTCCCCAGCGAGGAGCTGGGCTGGATCGAGGACCTGCGCCAGGCCCGGGAGCAGGGCGGCGACCTTGGACCCGGTACCGACGAGGAGCCGGCGCCGCCAGCGGCCCGTGCCAACCGGCGGGGCCTGCTCGGTGGCCGGGTGTTCGGCGGCGCCGACCCGGCTCCGGGCGGCGGTCCCGGTGGCGGTCCCGGCCCGGGCTCACCGTCCGGTCCGGCCCCGGAGTCCGGCGGGTCGTGGCGGGAGCGCCGCGAGGCCCGGCGGGGTGCCGATCAGCGGGAGGACTCCCGCTGGGCCGGGCTGCGCAGCCCGGAACCGGGCGAGCGTCCTCGGGACGAGCCCGGCCGCGACGCGCCGCCCCGGCGGGACGAGTCGCGCCGTGACGAGCCCCGCCGTGCGGCGCAGCGTCGGGATGAGCCGCGCCGTGACGAGCCGCGCCATGATGAGCCGCGCCGTGACGAGCCGCGCCGTGACGAGCCGCGTCGGGACGGGCCGCGAGCCAGCGACCTGCCCGGCGAGCCGCGTCCGGAGGGCGGTCGGGGGCTGGGTGGCCGGTTCGCGTCCCTGCGTGGGCTGCGCGGCGCCGACCGGGGCCCGGATCGGGGCCCGGCGGTACCCGCGCCGGCGGTACCGCCGCTGCCGCCCGAGGTACTGAACCCGGGGCGGGGCGTCCCGCCCGTACCGGACCGTCCCGCCGAACGTACCCGTCCGCACCGCGACCCCGACCAGCCCGGCCGGCACGAGACCGGCGCGGCACCAGGGCGCCCGGTGTCCGGCCCACCCGTCTCCGGGGGATCGGCGCGTCCGGTCTCCGGCGGACCGTCGTCCGGCCGTCCGGTGTCCGGACCGCCCGGGGGTCGTCCCGAACCCGGCGCGCTCGCTCCCGGGCGGCCCGGCCCCGCCGGCCGGCGTCCGGTACCGCCGCCGCTCGCCCGTCCCGGCGAGCCGAGCTGGCACGACCTGGCCACCGGCGAGAAGCGCCCGATCGGACCGCGCGCGGCCGGTGGTCGTACCGCGGGGGCGGCGGTCCCGCCGGGCGGACCGGTCGAGCCGGGGCCCGCGCCCCGACGGAGTACCGGCGAGCACGCTCCCGTACCCCCGCGCCGCGAGCAGCCCCCGCACCCGCCCCGGCGGGAGCAACCGCCCGTGGCGCCCCGCCGGGGTACCGGCGAGCAGCCGCCCGTCGGGATGCGCCGACCGACCGGAGAACAGGCCGCCCTGAACCGGCCGTCGGTGGACCTGGCCGGCGACCGGCCGGCCGGCCGGCGTACCCAACTGCGCCAGCAGGTCCGCGAGGCCCGCCGCTTCCGGCTGGTCATGCTGGCCGCGGTGGCCGTCGTCCTGTTGGCCGCCCTGCCCGCGATCTTCCTGATCCGGGACGCGGCGGGCGACCCGGTCTTCGCCGGGTTGGACAGCCTCACGCTGCCCGGCTGGGCCCGGCAGAGCCACGTCGACCTGGCCAGCGGTAGCCGGTGGTGCGTGGAGACCTGCCGGCTGCGGGAACGTACCTGGCGCTCGGTGAAGCCGGCGGCCGACACCGACCCGGTGTACGAGCGGGCGCTCACCCTGGCCGGCTGGCACCCCTGGCACTCGGCCGGCTGCCCCAGCCTGGCCGGCGTGTACAGCTGCTGGCAGCGCGACGAGTACGTACTGGACCTGTGGACCCGGGACGCTCCGTGCGACCTGGCCAACGTGGCGCCGGCCCCGGGTACCTCGTCATCGGCCCCCGACCCGAACGCCTCCCAACCGATCCCCACCCCGACCGGCTCGGAACCGCCGGCCACCTGTACCGGCTCCCTGGTGACCGCGAAGGTGGCCAACCGGGCCGACCCGAACTGGCACCGC
>VAXX01000025.1 GCA_005885115.1 Actinomycetota bacterium
CGGCCGGCCATCTCGGTGACCAGGATCCGCATGTCGTTGCCGACCACCGAGGGCTCCACGTGGTTGTAGAGCAACGGGTCCACCTTGATCGCGCTCGCGTGCAGCCCCGCCTTGTGGGCGAAGGCGGCGGCCCCGACGTAGGCCTGGTGGGTGTCGGGGGCGATGTTGGCGATCTCCGCGATGGCATGGGATACCCGGACCATCTGGGCCAGTCCGTCCTCGGGCAGGAGCGGGAGGCCGAGCTTGAGTTGCAGGTTGGCGACCACGGCGAACAGGTCGGCGTTGCCGGGCCGCTCGCCGTACCCGTTGGCGGTGCACTGGAAGTGGGTGACGCCGGCCTCGACGGCGGCGATGGTGTTGGCGACCGCGCAGGCGGTGTCGTTCTGGCAGTGGATGCCCAGGCGCTCCCCGTCGACGCCGAGCCGGGCCATCAGTTCGGTGACGGCAGCGGTGATGCGGGAGGGCAGCATCCCGCCGTTGGTGTCGCACATGACAACCCGCTCGGCGCCGGCCTCCAACGCCGTGGCGGCGACACTGGCGGTGTAGTCGGGGTCGAAGCGGTACCCGTCGAAGAAGTGCTCGCAGTCCAGGAACACCCGCCGGCCTTCGGCGACGAAATGCGCCACGGTGTCCCGTACCATCGCCAGGTTCTCCTCGCGGGTGGTCCGCAGCGCGCGCTCCACATGGCGCACGTCGGACTTCGCGACCAGGCAGACGGCGGGGGTTTCCGCGGCGAGCAGCGCGCGCACCTGGGGGTCCTCGCCCGCGCGCGCGCCGGCCTTGCGGGTGGCGCCGAAGGCGACCAGCAGCGCGTGTTTGAGGTTGAGTTCGCTGCGGGCGCGTTCGAAGAACTCAGTGTCCTTGGGCATGGCGCCCGGCCAGCCGCCCTCGATGAATCCGACGCCCAGCTCGTCCAGCAGGCGGGCCACGGCGAGCTTGTCGGCCACCGAGTAGGTGATGCCCTCACGCTGCGCGCCGTCCCGCAACGTGGTGTCGAAAACCTGGTAGCCCATGGCGGATTCCTTTCGGTCACAACAAAAAGACCCCCCGCGGGATGCGGGAGGTCGGCGCGCGCTCCGGGAGGTGGATGCGCGCGCTAGGTGATAATGAGTACGGCGTACCGCAAGGTCACGATCCGTACCCTGCCACTCACGGCTCCGCCGTGGAAACCCACTCCCACATTCTGGACGACGGTCCCCCGTGCGGGTGAGGTTTTCCCACGTCAGCGACCGGGTATCGAGTTCCTAACCAGGCGAAACCACCTTGAGGAGGGATAGCCATGGCCGCGCCGAACACGTTCGGGATCCCCGAGCCGGACCCCGACCGGATCGACCCGCCCGGTGGGTACGCGCAGATGCCGCCGTCCGCGCCGGACCCGGTGGAGGGCAGTACGGCACCGATGACCGGTGACATTCCCCCGATGAGTACGCCGTTGACGGTGCACCGGTTCGACCCGTGGAACTACCGCGAGGGCGCCGGGATCGGCGACGGTAGCGAGGTCATCGGGTACCGGGTCGAGGCGGTGGACGGGCACATCGGGAAGATCGACCAGGCGAGCACCATGGTCGGCGACAGCTTCCTGGTCGTCGACACCGGCCCGTGGATCTTCGGCAAGAAGGTCCTGCTGCCCGCCGGTACGGTGACCAACCTCGACCGGACCGGACAGCGGGTGTACGTCGACCGGACCAAGGACCAGATCCGCAACGCACCCGAGTTCGACCCGGAGAACTTCCGGGACGAGGCGTACCGGGACAAGGTCGGCGGGTACTACGACACCACGTACCGGCTGACCGACTTCCTCCCGCCGGGTGCCCGGCCGGACCCGTCCGGTACCGCCCAGGACCGGGATCCCGACCTCCCTCGGTAGTGGGCCGGTAACGCGGCGGCGGAGCGGCGCTCCGCCGCCGCTACCTGCATTGACGACCCCTCCGGGCCGGACGGTACTGTTCCACGCGTGGACCTCCGCACGATGACCTTCTCCACCGTCTTCAACTTCCGGGACCTGGGCGGCCTGCAAAACATGGACGGCCGGACTGTCCACTATGGACGGTTGTACCGGTCGGACTCGCTCCATCGGTTGACCGGGGAGGAAGCGGAGAAGCTCGCCGCGCTCGGCGTCCGTACCGTCCTGGACCTGCGCCGGCCCACCGAGATCGCCCGGGACGGGCGGATCCCCGAGTTGCCCGGGATGGCGTACTTCAACCTGCACCCGATCCACCGCGAGTGGAACCTGGGCTACTACGCGGGCGGCCCCGAGCGGTACCTGGCCGACCGGTACCTGGACATGGCCGTCGAGGGGGTCGACGGGTTCGGGGCCGCGCTGCGGCTGATCTCCGACGCCGACCGCGCTCCGGTCGTGATGCACTGCTTCGCCGGCAAGGACCGGACCGGCGTACTGGCCGCGCTGACCCTGGCCCTGTTGGAGGTCGCCGAGGCGGACATCATGGCCGACTACGCCGCCAGCGAGGCCGCCCAGGCGCCGATCGGCGCGCAGATCCGCCGGGACTTCCCGGACGCGGTCCTCGAGCCCCCGCCGGCGCACGTCCTGGCCTGCCCGCCACAGGCGATCGGCCTGTTCCTCAGCGAGCTGACCCAGCGGTACGGGTCGATCTACGGGTACGCCCGGGCGGCCGGCGTGACGGCCCTGCACATCGAAGCCCTACGGGCCCACCTGCTCGACTGACCCCGCCGGTCAGCCGAGGGCGGCTAGAAGACCCGGTGGACCCAGCCGTACCGGTCGGGAGTGCGGCCGCGCTGGATGTCCACGAGCTGCTGGCGCAGGTCGGTGGTGACCGGACCGGCCGTCCCGTCGCCCATCACGAACTCGCCCCGGGTGGACTTGACGGTCCCGATCGGGGTGATGACCGCCGCCGTACCGCAGGCGAAGGCTTCGCGCAGCGCACCGCTTTCGGTGTCGGCCTGCCACTCGGCGTACGCGTACGGGCGCTCCACCACGGTCAGTCCCTGGTCCCGGGCGAGCGTGAGGATCGAGTCGCGGGTGATGCCGGGCAGGATCGATCCGGTCAGCGGCGGGGTGACCAGGGTGCCGTCGGCGTACACGAAGAAGATGTTCATCCCGCCCAGCTCGTCCACCCAGCGCCGCTCCACCGCGTCGAGGAACACCACCTGGTCGCAGCCGTACTCGATGGCCTGCGCCTGGGCGACCAGGCTGGCGGCGTAGTTGCCGCCGCACTTGGCCGCGCCGGTGCCGCCGGGCGCCGCCCGGGTGTAGTCCTCGGAGACCCACACGCTGACCGGCTTGACGCCGCCCTTGAAGTAGGAGCCGACGGGTGAGGCGATCAGCACGTACAGGTATTCGGAGGAGGGCTTGACGCCGAGGAAGA
>VAXX01000026.1:0-3241 GCA_005885115.1 Actinomycetota bacterium
CGGAGCGTGGCTCCCCAGCGCGGAAGACCTGGCGGAACTCGACGCGCTCCGGTGAGCGGGATCAGGCGTCGTAGTCGACGGTGAGCCGGTCGGTCACCGGGCTGGACTGGCAGGTGAGCACGTACCCGGCAGCCAGCTCGTCGGACTCCAGGGCGTAGTTGTGGGCCATCCGTACCTCGCCGTCGACCACCTTCGCCCGACAGGTCGAACAGACCCCACCCTGGCAGGCGTACGGCAGCTCCGGCCGTACCTTCAACGCCGCCAACAGCACCCGCTCGTCCCGGCGCATCGGGAAGCTGGTCTCCCGCCCGTCCAGGCGTACCGTCACCTCGGTTTCACCCGCCTCCTCGTCGGTGTCGCGGGCCGGCGGCGGTGGCGTGTCCTCGACGTGGAACAGCTCGGTATGTACCTTGCCCGGCTGTTCCTTCAGCACCGCCTTCGCGTCCATCACCATGCCGAACGGGCCACACAGGAACCATTCGTCCACTGTGGACGGTTCGACGAGCGTGCCGAACAGCGCGCGCAGCCGGGCCTGGTCGAGCCGGCCGGAGAGCAGTTCGGCGTCGCGCGGTTCCCGGGACAGCACGTGGATCAGGTGCAGCCGGTCCGGGTACCGGTCCTTCAGGTCGGCCAGTTCCTCGGCGAACATCACGCTGCGCGAGTACCGGTTGCCGTAGATCAGGGTGAACCGGCTGTGCGGCTCGACCGCGAGCGCGGTGGCCACGAGCGACAACACCGGGGTGATCCCCGAACCCGCCACGATGCCCGCGTAATGCTTTCGCCGCAACGGGTCCAGGTCCGTGGTGAACTGCCCCAACGGCGGGAGTACCTCGACCGTGTCGCCCGGCTTCAGGTCGCTGATCGCATAGCTGGAGAACGACCCGCCCGGTACCTGACGGACGCCGATCCGCAGCCGACCCCGGGTGCTGCCCGGGCGTGAAGGCGAAGGCGCCGGTCAACTCCTCGGGCACGGCGAAGGCGACCGCCACCGCGTCGTCGGTCAATCTGTCCACAGTGGACACTTCGAGCGGGTGGAACCGCGGCCGCCGCTGCACCGGTTTCGTGATCGTGACGCTCATAGCGGCTTCACCGCGTCGAAGGGCTCGGCGCAGGTACGGCAGCGCCACAGTGCCTTGCACGCCGTCGAGCCGAACCGGGACAGTTCCTCGGTATCCGGCGATCCGCAGACGGGGCAGCGCGGCCGGATCTGGAGCAGGACGGGGCCGGGGGGCGCGATACCGGCGGCGGCCAGTTTTTCGCGGCCGGCGGCAGTGATCTGATCGGTACTCCACGGCGGGCTCAGGTGGGTCCGCACCTCCACGTCGTGGTACCCGGCCCTGGTCAACGCCGTGGCGATGTCGGCGCGGATGGCGTCCAGCGCCGGGCAGCCCGAGTACGTCGGCGTGATGCTGACCGTCACCCGGCCGCCCGGGTCCTCGGTGACCTCGCGCAGGATACCCAGCTCCGCGATGGTGACCAGCGGAAGCTCGGGGTCGACGACGGAGGCGGCCGCCGCGTACGGGGTCACCAGCTCGCCCCCGGGTACGCCCGGTGCAGCACCTGCAACTCGGCCAGCAGGTACGACAGCGCCTCGGTATGCCGTCCGGACCGCCCGCCGGTCGGCTTCCACGAGTCCGCCGTATCCGCCGGCCGGGTCAGCGTCGCCTCCGTCAATACACCGTCCACAGTGGACAGCCACGGCGCCCGGAGCTCCGGTACATCCTCGAACAGCTCGTACGTGTACGGCCACACCTCGTCCACCGCCGCCTGCATCCGTTGGTGGGAAAGGGTTGTACCGTCACCAAGCCGCAGCGTCCACTGGGTCGCGTGGTCGAGGTGGTACGCCGACTCCTTCACGGTCTTGGCCGCGATCTCGGCGAGCTGTCCGGTCCCGCCCGCGAGCACGGCGTAGTTCAGGTGCTGGAAGGCCGACAGGAACAGCAGCTTCGCGATGAGTACCGCGAAATCCCCGTCCGGCAGCTCCACCAGCAGGACGTTACGGAACTCCCGGTCGGTGCGCAGGTACGCCAGCTCGTCCTCTCCAGCTCCGGTGCCCGGGCGCACCACATCGCCAGGCGCTGCGCCGCGATCAGCGCGTCGTCGCCCAGGGCCAATGGATCCCTCACAGGTGCGGGGCCCCCTCGGGGACGTCGTAGAAGGTCGGGTGCCGGTACACCTTGTCGGCGGCCGGGTCGAAGAAGGCGTCCTTCTCGTCCGGGCTGGACGCGGTGATCTGCGCGGCCGGGACCACCCAGATCGACACCCCCTCCTGGCGCCGGGTGTAGAGGTCGCGGGCGTTGCGCAGGGCCATCGCGGCGTCCGGCGCGTGCAGTGAGCCGACGTGCGAGTGGGCCAGCCCACGCCGGGGCCGGACGAAAACCTCCCACAACGGCGAATCCTCAGGCATGGACCGGCTCCCGGCGCTTGGCGGCGTACGCGGCTGCCGCCTCGCGTACCCAGGCTCCGTCCTCGTACGCCTGGCGGCGGTGGGCCATCCGCTGCCGGTTGCACGGCCCGTTGCCCCGTACGACGGCCATCAGCTCGGCATAGTCCGGCGGGGTGAAGTCGTACCCGCCCCGGTCGGCGTTCCAGCGCAGCGCAGGGTCGGGGATGGTCAGGTCCAGGACGGCCGCCTGCGGTACGCACATGTCCACGAACCGCTGCCGCAGCTCGTCGTTGCCGAACCGCTTGATCTTCCAGGCCATCGAGCGTTCCGAGTGCGTCGACTCGGTATCCGGTGGGCCGAACATCGCCAGCGACGGGTACCACCACCGGTCCACCGCGTCCTGGGCCATCGCCTTCTGGGCCGGGGTCCCGTGCGACAGGGTGTAGAGGATCTCGTATCCCTGGCGCTGGTGGAACGACTCCTCCTTGCAGATCCGGATCATCGCCCGGGCGTAGGGCCCGTACGAGCACCGGCACAGCGGTACCTGGTTGACGATGGCCGCGCCGTCCACCAGCCAGCCGATCGCGCCGATGTCGGCCCAGCTCAGCGTCGGGTAGTTGAAGATCGACGAGTACTTCTGCTTCCCGGCGAGCAGCAGCTCGTACAGGGTCTGGCGGGTGACCCCGAGGGTCTCGGCGGCCGCGTACAGGTACAGCCCGTGCCCGGCCTCGTCCTGCACCTTGGCCAGCAGGATGGCCTTGCGCTTGAGGGTCGGTGCCCGGGTGATCCAGTTGGCCTCGGGCTGCATTCCGATGATCTCGGAGTGCGCGTGCTGGGCCATCTGTCGGATCAGCG
>VAXX01000026.1:3290-6425 GCA_005885115.1 Actinomycetota bacterium
CCCCAAGTGTTACAACCATCGCGGAGTATGGGCAAGGAAATGTAACAGAACCGGCGCTCGCCGGGTCCTGGCCCGGCACGGATACCCTTGACCAGGCGCTGACCAGGTAGCGTCAGCCGCCGTACCCGTACCTCCTGAAGGTTTGGAGTCCTTTCACCGATGCGCCCGCGTTGGGTCCTCGCGACCTGCGTCGCCGCCGTGGTCGGGCTGGCCCTGCTGGCCGTCCCCTCCACGCGGATGGCGCTGGCGTCGCTGGGTAGCCGCAGCAAGGCGGTCGCCGGGGCCGGCCCGTCACAGCCCGAGACGCGCAACGTCCAGATCGTGGCGCAGGCGCCCCCGCCGCCGCCCACCCTGCGCGCGCCCGCCTCGCCCGGTGCGGTCAAGGGCCCGGGCAGCGCGAGCTTCTTCGGCTGGGCCTTCCTGGACCGCAGGTCCGGCACGATGACCGGCTCGGCGAACTCCGGCACCGGTACCAACAGCACCGAGTCGATGGTCAAGGCGTTCATCACCGGGGACTACCTGCGGCGGCTGGACGCGGCCGGGAAGTCCCCGAGCGACACCGTGCTGAGCGAGCTGACCCTGATGATCATCGACAGCAACGACAACATGGCCGAGAAGTACTACGAGGCGGGCGGCTCCAACGCGGTCATGCAGCGGATGATCTCGATGTGCGGGTTGACCCACACCAAGATCTTCCCGTACTGGTGGGCGAAGACCCAGATGAGCCCCCAGGACGCGGTCAGGTACGGGCTGTGCGTGGCCAACGGTACGGCCGCCGGGCCGAAGTGGACGCCGTGGCTGCTGGAGACGATGAAGCACGTACGCGGCGGAGTGAACGACCAGATCAGCGTCACCCAGCAGGGCGGACGGTGGGGCATCATCGACGGCCTTCCGCCCCAGCTCGCGAGCCAGGTCTCGATCAAGAACGGCTGGACCGTCTACGGTGACGGTTGGCATGTCAACTGCCTGGCCATCGAGCAGGACTGGGTGCTCAACGTTATGGTCAGGATCGGAAGCCTCCAGGCGGCGGCGAACACCTGCCGCTCGGTCGCCGAACAGTTGATCTACAACCCGGACATCTGACCCCTCCCCGGTTTGGAGCCGACGCGGATGCGCAGCCGCGCCGTCGTCATGGCGTACGTACTCGTCGCCCTGGTCACCGCCCCGGCGGCGGTGCTGATGACCCGGGCCGCGCTGCCCACCCGGGCCAGCGCGGCGCCGCCCGTGACCGCGTCGGAAAGCCCGCCGGCGCCCGCGCCGGTCACCCACCTGCAGGCCGTCGCGCAGCCGCCGCCACCAGGTCCGGTCATCGGGGTACCGGCCGATCCGGCCGCCGTACAGGGGCCGGGTTACCTGACGTTCTTCGGCTGGGCGCTGCTGGACCGGCACACCGGCCAGCTCACCGGCTCGGCGAACCGGGAGACGGTCAGCAACACCACCGAATCCATGATCAAGGTCTGGATCGCCGCCGACTACCTCCGGCACCAGAACGGACAGCCGCCCGCGTCAGCGGTCAACGAGCTGTACCAGATGATCATCCACAGCGACGACATCATCGCGCACAAGTACTACGTGATCAACGGCGGGGACGCCTCGATCAGCGAGCTGATCGGCCTGTGCGGACTGCCGGGCACGCACCTGCCGAGCCTGGCCAACAGCTGGTCGTACACCACGATGTCGCCGGCCGACGCGGTACGCCTGGGCCAGTGCGTCGCCACCGGTAAGGCGGCCGGGCCGGTGTGGACCGGCTGGCTACTCAACGCGATGCACAACGTGCAGGGCGGGGTGGCCGACCAGCAGGCGCACACCGGTGGCGGGCACTGGGGCATCGTCGACGCGCTCCCGGCCGCCATCGCCGCCCACGTGTCCATCAAGAACGGCTGGACCGCCCAGGTGTACGACCACAACTGGCACATCAACTGCCTGGCCGTCCACCCGGACTGGGTACTGGCCATCGAGCTGCGGTACCCGTGGACCAGCCCGGACGGCGACTGGCACCGCGCCAACAACCTGCAACCCGGTGCCGACGCCTGCCGTCTGGTCACCCGCCAGCTCCTGGTGACCCCGGACGGGTAGCCGTGCGGGTGAACTTCACGCTGGACTGCACCGACCTGAACGGTCAGGCCCGGTTCTGGTCGGCCGTACTCGGCTTCCCGGCGCAGGTCGTGGTGCCCGGCGCGTACGTCGCGTTGACCGGGCCGGCGTACGCGCTGACCCTCCAGTGGGTACCCGAGCCGAAGACCGTCAAGAACCGGATGCACCTGGACCTGCTGGTCACCGACCTCGCCGCCGAGGCGGCCCGGATCGAGGCGCTCGGCGCGACCCGGATCACCCCGGAGCCGCTGACCATGTACGGCGAGCACTGGCTGGTCCTGGCCGACCCGGAAGGCAACGAGTTCTGCCTCGGCGCCGATCCCGAGTCAGGCTAGATACCTGGCGTCGGTTCGTGGTCACCGTGGTCTCTCTCCGCTCGACTCGCAACGACGAAATGGCTTGTCTCGTCACGGTGGGCCGCTGCGCGCTCGCCCACGTCCGGGCCGGACGCCAGCCAGTGACAGCACGTACAGAGGGCCAGGTCCGGGGCCAGCGGGAGGGCGAGCATGCCCCGGCCGCTGTGCCTGTCGTCCCCGGTCACAGCGGTCCGCCGGGGCCGGAGTTGCCATCGCGCAGCGGGATGATCAGCCCGGCCGGGACCCGCCCGACGACCGGGTAACCGGTGCGCGTGATCTCGCGGAGTACGGGCTGACACCGGGCACAGGTCAGCCGTGTCCCGTCGTTGGGGCACCAGTGCGCATGCCGGCGTGAGGCCCAGCCGATGGCCCCGCCGAGCAGGAGCCCACCGAGTCCTGTTGCGAGTAGCGCGACCATGGCCCGTCACCGCCCTGTGTTGATCTTTGCGCGACCTACCGGGTTTCTGCCGGTGACGGTATGGCGACGGTCCGGCACCCGCAATGCTTCATTTTGAAGCGTGGCAGCTCGGAGCATTCACGCGCAGTATTGGACTACATGGGTAAGCCTCAAAGTGAAACAATCGGGAGGTGGTCATGCCGATCTCCGGTTCCACTGTCATCCGGCGCCAACTCGGCCGTCGGCTCCGGCGTCTGCGCGATACGGCTGGCAAGACCGAGCGAGACG
>VAXX01000301.1 GCA_005885115.1 Actinomycetota bacterium
GGGGCCTGTGGACGGCGTACCCGATCAATCCGTTGATCTGATATGGACAACGACCGACACCAGGCCGGGGCCGACATGCGCGGCCACGGCGGCACTCACCTCGGACTCGTAACACGTGTGCACCCGCAGCCGTTCGCGCAGCCGCAGCGCCAGCGCCTGGGCCCGTTCCGGCGCGGCCAGGTGGTGTACGCCCAGGTCCACCTCGGCCCCGCCGGCCGCCTCGACGGCCAGGTCCTCGAGCCTGGTCAGCGCCCGGCTGGCCGTGCGTACCTTGTCCCGTACCACGATCTCCCCGTCGACCATGCGCAGGATCGGCTTGACCGACAGCGCGGTGCCCAGCAGCGCCGACGCCGCCCCGATCCGCCCGCCCCGACGCAGGTACTCCAGCGTGTCCACGTAGAAGAAGGTGGAGGTCCGGGCGACCGCGGCCCGGGCCGCCGCCACGGCCGCCGCGAGGGCGCCGGCGCCGGCCGCGGCGAGCGCGCAGAACCCTAGGCCCAGGCCGCTGGACTGGGAGTCCACCACGGCGACCCGGTCGGGATGCCCGGCGGCGGCGACCCGGGCCGCCTCGCAGGTGCCCGACAGCTTGCTGGACAGGTGCACCGACACGATCGCGGCCGCGCCCTCGCCCAGCAACCGGTCGTAGACCTCGGCGAACTCGCCCGGCGAGGGGCGCGAGGTGGTCACCGAGACCGGCCGGGCGACCAGCGCTTTCGCCACGTCGGCGGGGGCGACGTCGAGGCCCTCGCGGCCGGTCACCCCGGCGATCGTCACACTCAGCGGTACGACCGTGAGCCGGTGCGCCGCGACCAGTTCCGGCGGCAGCCCGGCGGTGGAGTCGGTGACCACCGCGACCGGCCGCACCCGTCGAGCACGCGAGGACATGCGGCGAACGTTAGTGCATCAGGCCGGGTGCGCCTCGCTCACCTGGAACGGAGTGCCCTGCATGCAGTACGTGCGGATGTTCGTGACCAGCCGCCCGGTCACCCGTACCTGCGCTCCGGCGCGGACCACGGCCGGGTCGCCGCCGAGCAGCAGGTACGTCTTCCCGCCGGTCTTCATGATCAGGCAGCCGGCCTCCACGCCGGGCTCGACCTGCCCGCTCAGCGTCAGGTTGCCCGGCTCCTTGGCCGAGGACGTGGGCGACCCGGGCGGCAGGGACAGGTGCGACGGCTCCGGCGACGGGGAGCCGGTCGGCTCGGTCGACATGCTGCCTCCGGGTGGTTCCGGCGGACCGGACGTACCGTGCGCACAGCCGCTGAGCAGCAGCAGAACGCAGCACGTACCGACGATGACGGTGCGGGTACCCATGTCTCCTCCGACGCTACGGGGGCTGTGCCGGTTCCCGGCTACCTACCTCAGGTTGTAGCCGTCCAGCTGCCAGCCCCGTACGGCGTCCCGGTGCAGCTCGACCCACCGGCAGTTGCCCAGCACCCGCACGGTACGCAGGACGGGAGCGGGCCAGCCGAGCAGGACGCCCAGCGCGTACTTGGTCGAGGCGCCGTGCCCGAATACCGCGACCGTCGAGTCGGGAGCCAGGTCGGCCGCGTCCTGGAGGGCCGCCGCCGTACGCTTGGCCACCTCGTCCACCGGTTCGATGTCGAACCCGTCGACGGCCTGCCCGGCCTGCCAGCGGGCGTACCCCTCGGGGAAGCGCTCGGCGATCTCGCTGTTGCGCAGGCCCTGCCACTGCCCGAAGGACCGTTCCCGCAGGCGCGGATCCAGCCGTACCTCAAGTCCGGCCGGGGCGCGGCCGCCCGGGCCTGCGCCCGGCCCACCTCGTCCAGCGCGGCGTCGGTCTGCCCCTGGACCCGCCGGGACGCGTTCCACCCGGTCCGGCCGTGCCGGACCACGATCAGGCGGTTCACGAAACGTTCACGAGACGAGGTCGCGGTCGACGAACGGGATGACCGGGCAGTCCTTCCAGAGCCGGTCCAGCGAGTAGAACTCGCGCTCCTCGCTGTGCTGGACGTGCACCACGATGTCGACGTAGTCCAGCAGTACCCAGCGCCCGGCCCGCTCGCCCTCGCGGCGTACCGGCTTGGCCTTCTCCGGCAGCCCCAGCAGCCGCTCCTCGATCGCGTCGACGATCGCCTGGACCTGCCGCTCGTTGGGCGCCGACGCGACCAGGAACAGGTCGGTGATGACCAGTTGCTCGGCGACGTCGAGGATGACGATGTCCTCGGCCTTCTTGTCGGCCGCTGCCTGCGCGGCGGCCAACGCCAGCTCGATCGCGCGTTCCGATGCGGGCACCGGTCTCCTTCCCTCGGTCAGCACTGCCGCTACCAGCGTCTCATAGGAGCGCCGGACCCGCCGCACCGGATAATCAGGCCCTAAAGGTACAGACGGCGCTTGGCGATGTACTGCACCACCCCGTCGGGGACCAGGTACCAGACCGGCTGACCGTGCGCGACCCGGGCCCGGCAGTCGGTCGAGGAGATCGCCATCGCCGGTACCGTGACCAGGGTCACCGTGTCCTCGGGCAGGTGGTCGTCGGAGAGCTCGAACCCGGGCCGGGTGACCCCGACGAAGTGGGCCAGGGCGAACATCTCGTCGACGTCCTTCCAGGACAGGATCTTGTCCAGCGCGTCGGCCCCGGTGATGAAGTACAGCTCCGCCGCCTCGCCGTAGTGCCTGCGCAGGTCGCGGAGCGTGTCGATGGTGTACGTCGGGCCACCCCGGTCGATGTCCACCCGGCTGGTGGTGAACCGCGGGTTGGACGCGGTGGCGATGACCGTCATGAGATACCGGTCCTCGGCGGGGCTGACCCGCTCGTCGACCTTCTGCCAGGGTTCCCCGGTCGGGACGAAGACCACCTCGTCCAGGGCGAAGCGCAGCGCCACCTCGCTCGCGGCGACCAGGTGCCCGTGGTGGATCGGATCGAAGGTGCCGCCCATGATGCCGATCCGGCGTACCGCGGATTCCACCCGTCGATCATCGCAGACAGGGCGTACCATCGGCCCATGCGGAACGCGTCACAGCGAAACTGGTGGGCGCCCTGACGGGCGGCCATCCTTCCGCGTACCCACACCATCGCGGCCGCCCTCACCGGGCGGCCGTTTCCGTGTGCCCGGTGCGGGACGCCTGACGTCAAAGGAGACACCATGCCCCGCCGGCTGTCCGGCTTCAAACCGACCGGCCACCTGCACCTGGGCAACCTGCTCGGGGCGGTACGCCCGGCGATCGAGGAAGACTCGGTGATCCTCATCGCCGACCTGCACGCGCTGACCGTGACCCACGACCCGGCGCGGGTACGCGGGCTGACCCGGGAACTGGCGACGCTGCTGCTCGCCGCCGGCGCCGAGCCCGACCGGGCGCCGTGCTACGTGCAGTCGCACGTACCGGAGCACACCGAACTGCACTACCTGCTCGAATGCGCGACCAGCTACGGCGAGGCGCACCGGATGATCCAGTTCAAGGAGCAGGCGGCCACCCAGGAACAGGTACGGTTGTCCCTGCTGACGTACCCGACGCTGATGGCGGCCGACATCCTGCTGCACGACGTCGAGGAGGTACCGGTCGGCGCCGACCAGACCCAGCACGTCGAGCTGGCCCGGGACGTCGCGGTGCGCTTCAACAACCGGTACGGCCCGACCTTCACCGTCCCGAAGGCGGTGAACCCGAGCTTCGGCGGCCGGATCCGAAACTTGTCAGACCCCGCCGGCAAGATGGGCAAGACCAATGACCGCGAAGCCGGAGTGCTGTTCCTGCTCGACCCGCCGGAGGTGCTGCGCCAGAAGATCATGCGGGCGGTGACCGATACCGTCGGCGAGGTCCGCTACGACCCGCAGGGCCAGCCCGGGGTGGCCAACCTGCTGGAGATCCTGGCCGGCTGCGTCGGCGACAGCCCGTCCACGCTTGCCGGACTGTTCCGCTCCTACGGCGAGTTGAAGGAAGTGGTGGCCGACTCGGTGGTGGCGACGCTGCGGCCGATCCAGGCGCGCTATGCGGACCTGGCGGCCGAACCCGGCGCCGTCGAGGGCATTCTCCGCGACGGCGCGCGACGGGCGCGGTCGCAGACCCGGGCAGTGGTACGCCGTGCCCGTGACCGCCTCGGCCTGCTGCCGGGCACAGGCGCAGAATGAACTGACGTAAAGATCTAGGGGGCCCGTCCGATGACCGCACCAGCCAAGCCGATCGAGCAGAAGCACAGCCCCTGGCTGGTGCTGTCGGTACTCTGTCTCGGCTTCTTCATGATCCTGCTGGATACCACGATCGTGAACATCGCGATCCCGGCGATCAGCGACCACCTGCACGCCTCGCTGTCCCAGATCCTGTGGATCCTCAACGCGTACGTCCTGGTCTACGCCGTACTCCTGATCACCGCCGGCCGGCTCGGCGACCTGTACGGGCCCAAGCAGCTGTTCCTCGTCGGCCTGGTGATCTTCACGCTGGCCTCGGTCGCGTGCGGCTTCGCGCACAACCCGACCCAGCTGATCGTGTTCCGGATCATCCAGGGCCTGGGCGGTGCGCTGCTCACTCCGCAGACGCTGTCGGTCCTGACGGTGATCTTCCCGCCGGAGAAGCGGGGCGCGGCGTTCGGCATCTGGGGCGCCACCGCCGGAATCGCCACGGTCGCCGGCCCGGTGATCGGCGGCTGGCTGGTGACCGACTTCGGCTGGCAGTGGATCTTCTACGTCAACGTACCGGTCGGCATCGTCGCGCTGGTCGGCGCCGCGTACCTGATGCCCAACCTCAAGCTCAACCGCCGGCACCGGCTGGACTGGCTGGGTACGGTACTGGCCAGCGGCGGCCTGTTCCTCATCACGTACGGGCTGATCGAGGGGCAGCCGCACGACTGGGGCAAGGTCTGGGGCGCGGTGACCATCCCCGAGGTGATCGCGGCCGGCGTGGTGCTGATGGTGGTGTTCCTGTTCCAGCAGCGGGCCCAGCGCGGTGGCGAGCCGCTGATCCCGTTCGAGATCTTCCACGACCGCAACTACTCGATCATGAACTACGTGGTCGGGTCGATCGCGTTCGGCATGTTCGGGCTGTTCCTGCCGCTGACCATCTTCCTGCAGTCGGTGCTCGACCTGTCGGCGCTGCAGGCCGGCCTGACCACCGCGCCGATGTCCGTGGTCTCGATGTTCGTGGCGCCGGCCGCCGGCCGGCTCGCCGACAGGATCGGCGGCAAGTGGATCCTGTTCGCCGGGCTG
>VAXX01000302.1 GCA_005885115.1 Actinomycetota bacterium
CGACCGCGTGCTCACGCATGCCATACCTGCTTGAGGAGTTCGGTCAGGCCGGGGTCGAACGCGTCGCGCCAGCAGGTGTAGTTGTGCGCGTCGGGCACCTCGGCCAGGCGTACCGGATATCCTTGCGCAGCAAGGGTTCTGCTCATCTCCCGGTTGTTGGCGAGGTTCTCCTCGGCCAGGCCGCAGGTGAGTACGGCCGGCACCGGCCGCCCGGTCCCGGCGCCGCGGCCGACCCCGCCGACGAAGCGCACGATCCGAAGGTACCGCCGGAAGCCCGACTCGTGGCGGTCGAAGCGGGGTAGGAAGAAGCTGCCGGACTGGAGGAACAGGCCGGCGAAGGAGTCCGGGTGGCGGCGCTGGGCGTGCAGCATCGCCAGCGCGCCGAGGCTCGCGCCCATCCCCACGACCGGGCCGGCGGTGCCGATCGCCGCGTACACCCGGGGCAGCACCTCGGTGACCAACGCCCGGGCGTAGGCGGGATTGGCGGAGTACCACTCGTTGCGCTCGCCCGGGTCGAGCAGGACGAGGTGGTGCGGCGGGACGTCGGCCGCCGCGCTGTAGTGGGCCAGGGCGGCGAGGCGGTCGTACTCCGGGCCGTCGTGGGCGACCAGGATCCGCCGGCTCGGCGGCCCGGGGGAGCGGATCCGGGCGGTGAGGGTGGCGCCCAGCCCGGGTACCGGGATGGCCAGCTCCCGCCAGGTGCCCGGTCGGGCCGGGCGGTGCAGCCAGTCCGGCTCGTGGTACTCCGGGCAGGACAGGACGGACTTGTCGCCGAAGGCGCCGCCGACCCGGTGCGGATTGTCCGGGTCGGGGATGGTCTCGGTACGCCCGTCCGGGTGGCGCAGTTCCAGCAGGTACTCCAGGCGCCACAGCGCGGGGCGGGGTACCCGCAGGTGCCAGGCCCGCTCGCCCGCGGCGTAGCTGAAGTCGACCCGGTCGATCCCGACCACGTGGTGGACCAGCCGTACCCCGGCCAGCGACCGGTCCGGGTCGCGCAGCCGGAACTCCAGCGTCGCCACCCCGCACCCGGATCCGGTAGCGTGATCCATTCCGGTCAGCCTATCGGCCGGCGGGACGAGAGGTTGACATCGGGCGGCGCGGCCCGTGTGATCGAACCTAGTCAATGCGGAAGGAACGAACGCGATGCGTCTGCGCACAATTGTCGCGGCGGCGGTGCTGGTGGCCGGGATCGGCCTGATCGCCCTGCCCGCCTCGGCGGCGGACGCCGCGATCACTCCCGGTACGGCCTGGAAGGACAGCACGGGCCACCCGATCCAGGCCCACGGCGGCGGCATGATCAAGGTCGGCTCGACGTACTACTGGTTCGGCGAGGACAAGACCGGCGAGAGCAAGGACAACGCCAACTTCCGCAACGTGCCCTGCTACTCCTCGACCGACCTCGCGCACTGGACCTTCGTGGCCAACGTGCTGACCCGGCAGTCCAGCGGGGACCTGGGACCCAACCGGATCATCGAGCGGCCGAAGGTCATCTACAACAAGACCACCCGGCAGTACGTGATGTACATGCACGTCGACGTGCCCGGGCACACGGTCACCCGGGTCGGGGTCGCGACCAGCTCCACGGTGTGCGGAAAGTACAGCTACCGGGGCAGCTTCAAGCCGCAGGGCAACATCAGCCTGGACATCACCCTGTTCCAGGACGACGACGCCAGCGCGTACCTGTTCAGTGAGGCGCGGGCCGCCGGGGGTCTGCGGGTGTACCGGCTGTCCGCCGACTACCTCAGCGTGGCCAGCCTGGTCACCGTGCTGGATGACTTCGAGGCGCCGGCGGTGTTCAAGACCGGCGGCCGGTACTACGTGCTCGGCTCCCACCGCACCGGCTGGAACACCAACGACAACGAGTACAGCACCTCGGCCTCGCTGTCCAACGGCTGGGCCACGTGGAAGCTGTTCGCGCCCAAGGGCAGCAAGACGTTCAACTCGCAGACCACGTACGTGCTCCCGGTGACCGGCAGCCAGGGCACCACGTTCATGTTCATGGGCGACCGGTGGATCCCGTCGAGCCTGGGTACGTCCCCGTACATCTGGCTGCCGTTGACGGTGAAGGGTACGAGCGTCTCGCTGGCCTGGCACGCCCGGTGGTTCATCGACACCAGCACGGGTCGCTGGCATACCTGAAAACGTTGGTCATTCTCCGGTCCTCTTGGAAGCGCTGCCGTCTCACGGGAACGTGTGTAGCCGTCGATGAGCATCTATGGGAAGGTTTGCATATTGGGCCGCCACACCCGGCCCATGCGGACCGTCCCCGCCTGGCTTCCACGTAGGAAAGGAGGGGACTATGGCTCGTCGCTCGCTCTGGGCGGTGCTCGGTGCGGCCCTGATCGGCGCTGCCGTCGCCACCGCGTCGGCCGCCTCGGCAGGAACGGTGGCCGCGCCGAAGGCTCCCAACCCGTACGGCGACCCCAACCTGGTCTCCATCTTCGACGGCAAGACCCTCAACGGCTGGACCCAGTCGAAGGCCGGCCTCTGGTCGGTCGCGAACGGCACCATCCACGGCAACGGCACGGCTCGTGGCTGGATCTACTACAAGCAGCAGGCGGGTACCTTCCGGTGGATCTTCTGGGTCCGCCAGGTCTCCGGTAACCACGCGCCGACCGTCCTCATCTGGGGCACCACGGTGCCGCTGCGGGACGCGCTGAGCGCGATCCAGTTCCAGCCGCCGAACGGCGGCCACTGGGACTACCGGCCCGGCCACAACAACGGCGGCAGCAAGTTCTTCAAGCAGGTCGCGCACCCGAAGATCAACATCCACAACTGGGCGCAGTGCGAGATCATCGCCAACGCCAAGACCGGGGTGGCCCGCATGGCGTGCTGCCCGCTTCCCCCGACCGCGACCGCCGCGACCAAGTGCAAGGCGTTCGAGGTACTCGACTTCAAGGATCCCAAGGCCGGTCGGGTCGGCCCGATCGCGATCCAGGTGCACAACGGCGGCATCCACGACGAGTACAAGAACCTCTACCTGGAAACCCCGGTCGTCGACGCGCCGGACAAGTTCATCACCACCTGATCCCTTTCGTGGAGTGACTGGCGCCGGCGGATCCGCCGGCGCCAGTGGCTTACCGGCTGACGAGTTCAACATTTGGT
>VAXX01000303.1 GCA_005885115.1 Actinomycetota bacterium
TCCGCCGACGAGGAGGGCACGGTCGGGGTCGCCGACGGGCTCGACGCGCCCGCCGCCGTCGCGCTGGCCCGGCAGCTCGCCCCACTGCGCCTGGCCGCCACCCACCGGGCCGGCGATTCGCCGCTCCAGTCCGACACCGGGCTGCCCGAGCTGCTGGGCATCGGGGACGCGCAGGCGTACGAGGCCCGGGACGCCTGGGCGCCGCGACCGCACCGCAGCCGGCTGCGGGTACCGATCGGCACCGGTACCGACGGGCAGCCCGTCGAGCTCGACCTCAAGGAGTCGGCGCAGGACGGGATGGGTCCGCACGGGCTGCTGATCGGCGCCACCGGCTCGGGCAAGTCCGAGCTGCTCCGGACGCTCGTACTGGGCCTGGCCGCCACGCACGACTCCGAGACGCTCAACGTCGTACTCATCGACTTCAAGGGCGGGGCCACGTTCGCGTCGATGGACCGGCTGCCGCATACCGCCGCGATGATCACGAACCTGGAAGCCGAGCTGCCGCTGGTCGACCGGATGAACGACGCCCTGGAAGGGGAGTTGAACCGGCGCCAGGAGCTGCTGCGCCGGGCCGGCAACTTCGCCAGCCTGCGCGACTACGAGAAGGCCCGGGCCGGTGGCGCGCCGCTGGCGCCGCTACCGATCCTGCTCGTGGTCTGCGACGAGTTCTCCGAGCTGCTGGCCCGCAAGCCGGAGTTCATCGACCTGTTCGTGCAGATCGGCCGGGTGGGGCGGTCGCTGGGCGTACACCTGCTGCTGGCCAGCCAGCGCCTGGAGGAGGGGCGGCTGCGCGGGCTGGACACCCACCTGTCGTACCGGATCGGGCTGCGTACCTTCTCGGCGATGGAGTCCCGGGCGGTGCTGGGGGTGCCGGATGCCCATGAGCTTCCCCGGTCCCCAGGGCACGGGTACCTCAAGTCCGGCACCGAGCCGCTGGTCCGGTTCAGGGCGGCGTACGTGTCCGGCCCCTACCGCCGGCCCGGTACGCCGACCGTGGCGCCCGGCCGGGTGCTGGACTACACCACCCATCCGCTGGCGCTCCCGACGCCGGTGCCGGTCCAGCCGGCGCCCAGCGAGGGTACGCCGAGCCTGCTCGACGTCCTGGTCGGGCGGCTGGCCGGCGCCGGCGTACCGGCCCACCAGGTCTGGCTACCGCCGTTGCAGCAGTCGGTCGGGCTGGACGAGCTGCTCGGTCCGCTGATCACCGAGCCGGCACTCGGGCTCACCGTGGCCAACCCGCAACTGCGCGGGGCGTTGCAGGTACCGGTGGCGCTGGTCGACAAGCCGTACGAGCAGCGCCGTGACCTGCTGTGGCTGACCCTGTCGGGCGGCACCGGACACGTGGCCGTGGTCGGCGGCCCGCAGAGCGGCAAGTCCACCCTGCTCCGTACCGTCCTGTGTGGACTGTCGCTGACCCATACCCCGGCGCGGGTCCACGTCTACTGCCTGGACTTCGGTGGCGGCGGGCTCGCCGGGCTGCGCGAGCTGCCCCACGTCGGCGGGGTCGCCGGCCGGCAGGAGCCCGCGGCGGTCCGTCGTACCGTGGGCGAGGTGGCCACGCTGCTCGCCGAGCGGGAGCGCGACGGTGCGGCGCCCGAGGGCCGGGCCGCCGTTTTCCTCGTGGTGGACGGCTGGAGCACCATCCGGGGCGAGTACGAGGACCTCGAACCGGTCATCACCGACATCGCCACCCGGGGCCTGTCGTACGGCGTACACCTGGTGGCCAGCGCCTCCCGCTGGATGGACTTCCGGCCGGCGATCCGCGACCTGTTCGGCTCCCGGCTGGAGCTGCGGCTCGGGGACACCGCCGACTCGGCGGTGTCCCGCAAGGCGGCCGACAACGTACCGAAGTCGATCCCCGGGCGCGGCATCACGACCGAGGGACTGCACTTCCTCACCGCGACCGCCGGGGACGACCTGGTCAAGGCGGTGGCGACGACGTGGACCGGCCCGGTCGCGCCCCGGGTCCGGCTGCTCCCGGCGGTGCTGCCGTACGACCAGCTCGGCGACGGGCCCGGCATCCCGATCGGCATCGCCGAGGCCGACCTGCTCCCGGTCGGGCTGGACTTCGCGGCCGAACCGCACTTCCTGGTCTTCGGCGACGCGGAGAGCGGCAAGTCCTCGTTCCTGCGCGCCCTGGCCACCACGATCGCGCGGCGCCACACACCGGAACAGGCCCGGCTGGTCATCGTCGACTACCGGCGCAGCCTGCTCGGCGCGATCGACTCCGAACACCTCATCGGGTACGCCTCCGGCGGACCCAGGACCGCCGAGCTGATCGACGCCGTCGGGGGGTACATGCAGGCCCGGCTACCCGGCCCGGACGTGACCCCGCAGCAGTTGCGCGACCGCTCGTGGTGGACCGGCCCGGACTGCTACGTGCTGGTGGACGACTACGACCTGGTGGCCACCGGCCCGAGCAACCCGCTCCAGCCGCTGCTGGACCACCTCGCCCAGGCCCGCGACATCGGCCTGCACCTGGTGCTCACCCGACGTTCGGGTGGGGCCGGCCGGGCGCTGTACGAGCCGGTGATCCAGCGGCTGCGCGAACTCTCCTCGCCCGGGTTGGTGCTGTCCGGCGACCGGGACGAGGGTGCCCTGCTCGGCACCGTCCGGCCGGCTCCCCTGCCACCGGGCCGGGGCTGGCTGGTCACCCGCCGGGACGGGGCACGCCTGATCCAGCTCGCCCATCTCCCGCCCGCGTGACCGGTCGGGCTCAGCCCTGGGCGCACTGCCCGGTGTCGACGTCACCGGTCGCGCCCCGACCGGCCTCGATGACCGGGCTGGCCTCGCGGTCGGTGAGCGCGAACCCGGTCTGCGGGTCGTCGGCGGCGGCGGCGAAGATCACCCCGAGGACGGTACCGTCGCCGTCGAGCAGGGGACCGCCGGAGTTGCCGCTGCGTACCAGGCCACGGATGGTGTAGATATCGCGGGTGACGGTATGCGCGTCGTAGATGTCCGGGCCCCGGATCAGCCCGACATCCCGGACCCGGGCGGGCTCGGCGTCGAACGGGCCGTCCAGCGGGAACCCGAGGACGATCGCGTCGCTACCGGTCCTGGCCGCCGTCGAGGCGAAGCCGATCGCCGGCGCCGTCAGCCCCGGTACGTAGATGACCGCGAGGTCCTTCTCCGCGTCGTACACCACGACGTGTCCCCGGCGGCGG
>VAXX01000304.1 GCA_005885115.1 Actinomycetota bacterium
CTACCTATCGGCCGCACGCCTGGCGCGTGATCTCCCCTCCGGCCGGGCGCGTCGGCGGGGCCGACCGGGTGGCCGCAGGTCGTCGCAGGTGAACGCGTACGCTGTCGGCGGTATAGCCGACCCGTACCCGGGTACGGGCCCCCGACACCGCCGGACACGACAGAGGTGTAGACGTATGACTCCCGGCCCGGCCGCCGACGTCATTGTTCCGACACTGACGGCGCAGCCGATCCCGGTCGCCGTCCTCACCGCGTCCCGCCGGACCAGTCCGGTCGGCGTCCTGCGCGCGTACGTGGCGCTGACCAAGCCGAGGATCGTCGAGCTGCTGCTGGTGACCACGGTACCGGCGATGTTCCTGGCCCGGACCCGGCTCTCGCCGCTCGGGCTGACCCTGGTCGTCCTGGTCGGTGGCGCCCTCGCGGCGGGCGCGGCGAACGCGCTGAACTGCTACATCGACCGGGACATCGACCAGGTGATGCGGCGTACCGCCGGCCGGCCGCTGCCCGCGCACACCGTGTCGCCCCGCTCCGCCCTGGTCTTCGGGCTGGTCCTGGCGGCCACCTCGCTGACCCTCATGGCCACCTTCACCAACCTGCTCGCCACCGGCCTCACCGCCGCCGCGATCGCCTACTACGACCTCGTATACACCATGTGGCTCAAGCGCACCACGTCACAGAACACGGTATGGGGCGGGATCTGCGGCGCGCTGCCGGTGCTGATCGGCTGGGCGGCGGTGACCGGGTCGCTGAGCCTGCGCGCGTACCTGCTGTTCGCGGTGGTGTTCCTCTGGCAGCCGCCGCACTTCTACGCCCTGGCCATCAAGTTCAAGGACGACTACCGGCGGGCCGGCATCCCGATGCTGCCGGTGGTCGCCTCGCTCACCCGGGTCGGCGTCGAAACGGTCGGGTACTCCTGGCTGACCGTGCTCGCCTCGCTCGCGCTGTGGCCGCTGGGGATGACCCCGGTGTACGGGCTGACCGCGCTGGTCCTGGGCGCGCTGCTGCTGCGCGAGGCGCACGGGTTGGCCGGCCGGGCCCGGCGCGGGGAGCCGGTACGCCCGATGCGCCTGTTCCACTGGTCGACCACGTACCTGACGTTGCTCTTCGTAGCCGTCGCGGTCGACGCCCTGCTCCAGTAGCGGCGGCTTACGCCCGATTGCACCCTGAACCGCCGCGATTTTCCGGCGGATCGTTGCCGATTTGAAAGCACCGATATTTTGCCCCGATTTGTTAGGGCAATTTGCTCCCATAAATCGGATAAGTTGGGTCAGGACATTGACGTCGGACAGCGGGTACGGTGGTTAGGAGCATCACATTTGGCGGCCGATTCCCCACGGCCCGCGGACGTGTCTGCCTACGCTGCATCACATGGCAGATGGTTCCGATACGACGATGACGGCTGCCCAGGCTCCCTCCGGGAGCGTGGTCTCCGGCATCAAGTCCTTCGCCGCCGGTCACGGCGGTGCCAAGGCGGTCATCGAGTATGTCGGCCGACGTGGCGCCCGCATCGTCCTCGTGGGGGAGGACGGCACGTGGGAAGACCAGTTCGTGAGCAACACGGACATCGCCCGGCGGGCCTGCGAGAGCGCGGGCGTCGAGGTACAGAATGAATGGGAGCGGGAGCTGATCGACCAGATGCGTCCAAGCAACGACCTGTGGCGGTCGATGAGCCGCCGCCAGCTCGCTCGTTGAGCGTGTCGTCCTTGTCCGCAGCGACCCGGGGTGTTCCCCGGGTCGCTCTCGTTACCTGCCAGGAGCTGGGCGGGCCCGACCCGGACGACGCCCTGCTGGTCGAGCCGCTACGCGCCCGCGGGATCACCGTGACGACGCCGGCCTGGGACGACGGTACGGTGAACTGGCCCGGGTACGACCTGGTCGTCCTGCGCTCGACGTGGGACTACGTGACCCGGCGACCGGAGTTCCTGGCCTGGGCCCGGTCCGTACCGGCGCTGGCCAACCCGGCCGGGACCGTCGAGTGGAACACCGACAAGCGCTACCTCGCCGAGCTGGCCGCCGCCGGCGTACCCGTCGTGCCGACCCGGTACCTCGACCCGACCGACCCGCCGTGGACCCCGCCCGCCGAGGGCGAGTACGTGATCAAGCCGGCGATCGGCGCCGGCAGCGTCTCGACCGGGCGGTACGACCTGGCCGACCCCGAGCACCGGGCGAAGGCGTTCCGACACGCGGCCCGGTTCCGGGCCACCGGACGGGTGAGCATGGTCCAGCCGTACCTGGCCGCCGTGGACACGTACGGGGAGACCGGGCTGGTGTTCCTGGACGGCCGGTTCAGCCACGCGGTCCGCAAGGGACCGATGCTGTCCGGGCCGGACGCCGGGGTCACCGGCCTGTACCGGCCGGAGGAGATCAGCGCCCGGCAGCCGGCCGCCGCCGAGCTGGCCGTGGCGGAGAAGGCGCTGGCCGCGGTACCGGGAGATACTTCCTTGCTTTACGCAAGGGTCGATCTGCTGCCCGGTCCGGACGGGGATCCGATGCTGGTCGAGCTGGAACTGACCGAGCCCTCGTCACCCGGGCGCCGGCCAGCACCGTCAGGGTGGCGAGCCAGACCGCGCAGGCGCCGGCCATGTGCAGCCCGACGAGCAGGACGGGCAGCCGGGTCAGGTACTGGACGACCCCGATCAGGCCCTGGGCCAGCTCCACGGCCACGAGTACGCCGGCCGCCCGGCGTAGCGCCGGCGGGGCGAACAGGAACAGCGCCACGGACAGCCCGACCAGCAGCATGACCAGGTCGGCGTGCAGTTGGGCGACGGTGGCCGGGTCCAGGCCGGTACGCCGGGCGTGCGCGTCGCCCGCGTGCGGTCCACTGCCCGTCACCACCGTGCCCGCCGCCAACACGGCCGCCGCGACGCCGGTGACGAGCCAGCTCAGCGCGCGTACCGGGCGGGACACCGGGGTCGGCTCACCCGCCTCCCGGGTGGTCCGCCAGAAGTGGTACGCCGCCGCGATCAGGGCCATCGACAGCAGGAAGTGCGCGGCCACGATCCACGGGTCGAGGGTGCTGTGCACGATCGCGCCGCCGAGTACCGCCTGGCCGGCGATCCCGGCGACCACGAGTCCGGCCCAGGTGAGCTGGTCCCGGCGCCGGGGCCGGCGCAGGAGCGCCAGCACCACACCCGCCACGGCGAGGCCGCCGACGATGCTGATCAGGGTCCGGTTGCCCGACTCGATCACGCCGTGGATGCCCAGGCGCGGAGTGGCCACCACCGAGCCGGCGTCGCAGCGGGGCCAGTCCGGGCAGCCCATACCGGAGTCGGTCAGGCGTACCACGCCGCCGGTGAGGACGATGCCGACGTTGGCCGCGACCGAGGCCAGCGCGGTCCGCCGGAGCAGGGCGGGGGAGGTGAGCAGGGCGCGCACGAGGCCATGGTACGGACGGGGCGGATCGGACTTTCCGCGGCCTGGTGGTGCGGGTGGGACGGATCACCGGCGGGGCGGTTTGCGGGTGGCTCGGCAAATACGTCACACTGGTGTAGTGAAAAACGCCACGGTGATCGCCGTGCCCGCTGAGGTGGGCCCGGATCACCGTACCCGGAACCGGGTTTCCCAACTGCTCCTGGAGCGTGGGTCGGCGACGGCGGCCGAGCTGGGCGTGGCCCTGGGCCTGAGCCCGGCGGCGATCCGCCGGCACCTGGACGCGATGCTCGCCGCCGGTGACGTCACCGCCCGGGAGCAGCGCATCCCCGGCCACCGTGGGCGCGGCCGCCCAGCGCGGGTCTTCCTGCTGACCGAGCAGGCCCGGGTCCGGCAGGGCCGGCACACCTACGACGACCTGGCCGCCGCCGCGCTGCGCTGGATCGCCGCGACCGGTGGCGCCGAGGCGGTCAGCGAGTTCGCCGCGCAGCGCGTCGGCGCGCTGGAGGCCCGCTGCCAGGCCGCGATGGCCGACGCGGGCGAGGACCCGCGGGCCCGGGCCGAGGCACTGGCCGGGGCGCTGACCGCCGAAGGCTACGCTGCCTCGGCGTCCACGATCGCCTCCGGCGGGCAACTGTGCCAGCACCACTGCCCGGTGGCGCACGTGGCCGCCGAGTTCCCGCAACTGTGCGAGGCCGAGACGAGGGCCATCTCCCACCTCGTGGGTACCCACGTCCAGCGGCTCGCGACCATCGCCCACGGGGACGGGGTGTGTACGACCCACATCCCATACCGCACCGACAGCGTGAGGACCACGTCATGACCGACCAGCTCACCCAGGACCAGCAGCTCGCCGCGCTGGGGCGGTACGAGTACGGCTGGGCCGACTCGGACACGGCCGGCGCGGCCGCGCAGCGCGGGCTCAACGAGGCCGTGGTACGCGACATCTCGGCCAAGAAGAACGAGCCGGCCTGGATGCTCGACCTGCGCCTGAAGGGTCTGCGGCTGTTCGGTCGCAAGCCGATGCCGGCCTGGGGCGCCGACCTCACCGGGATCGACTTCGACAACATCAAGTACTTCGTCCGCTCGACCGAGAAGCAGGCGGCGAGCTGGGACGAGCTGCCCGACGACATCCGCAACACCTACGACCGGCTGGGCATCCCGGAGGCGGAGAAGCAGCGCCTCATCGCGGGTGTGGCCGCTCAGTACGAAAGCGAAGTGGTCTACCACAAGATCCGGGAGGATCTGGAGCAGCAGGGCGTGATCTTCCTGGACACCGATACCGGGCTGCGGGAGCACCCGGAGCTGTTCAAGGAGTACTTCGGGTCGGTGATCCCGGTGGGGGACAACAAGTTCGCCGCGCTGAACACCGCCGTGTGGTCGGGCGGGTCGTTCATCTACGTGCCCAAGGGCGTACAGGTGGAGATCCCGCTGCAGGCGTACTTCCGGATCAACACCGAGAACATGGGGCAGTTCGAGCGGACCCTGATCATCGTGGACGAGGGCGCGTACGTGCACTACGTCGAGGGCTGCACCGCGCCGGTGTACTCCTCGGACTCGCTGCACTCGGCCGTCGTCGAGATCATCGTGAAGAAGAACGCCCGGTGCCGGTACACGACGATCCAGAACTGGTCGAACAACGTCTACAACCTGGTCACCAAGCGGGCCGTGGCGCACGAGGGCGCGACCATGGAGTGGATCGACGGCAACATCGGGTCGAAGGTCACCATGAAGTACCCGGCGGTGTTCATGACCGGCGAGCACGCCAAGGGTGAGGTGCTCTCGGTCGCGATGGCCGGCGAGGGCCAGCACCAGGACGCCGGGGCGAAGATGGTGCACGCGGCACCGCGTACCTCCTCGACCATCATCTCCAAGTCGATCGCCCGCGGCGGTGGGCGGACCTCCTACCGCGGACTGGTCCAGGTCCTGGAGGGCTCGCACCACAGCCGGTCGACGGTGAAGTGCGACGCCCTGCTGGTCGACGCGATCTCGCGGTCGGACACCTACCCGTACGTCGACATCCGCGAGGACGACGT
>VAXX01000305.1 GCA_005885115.1 Actinomycetota bacterium
GGCCGACGATCCCCGGGCGGTACCCGGATCGGCCGGCCGGCCCGGCGTCGTCGTGGTACCCGCCGCCGCCCAGGAGGTACGGGCCGCCGGCCGCCGGATCGGCCTGTCCGTGGACGTCGTCGTCCTCGCGACCGACCCCGCCTGGCGCGGCCTGCTCCCCGGTACCCCGGTCGCGGCCACCGGCCGGCTGTCCGCGCCCCGGGCCGGTGACCTGAGCGCCGCGGTGCTGTCGGTGTCCGGCCCACCCGACGAGACCGGTACGCCGCCGTGGAGCCAGCGGGCGGCCGGCGCGCTCAGGGCCGGACTGCGCCGGGCCTGTGCGCCGTTGCCGGCCGCGCCGGGCGGGCTCCTGCCCGGGCTGGTCGAGGGGGACACCTCGCGCCTGGACCCGGCGGTGGCGGCGGACTTCCGTACCACCGGGATGACCCACCTGGTCGCGGTATCCGGGGCCAACGTAGCCATCGTCCTGTCCGCCGTCCTGCTGGTGGCCAGGTGGTGCCGGGCTGGACCGGCGCTGGCCGCCGGGCTCTGCGCGGTGGCGCTGGTCGGGTTCGTCATCCTGGCCCGGCCCTCGCCCAGCGTGCTCCGGGCCGCCGCCATGGGCGGGCTCGGATTGGTGGCGCTGGCGCTGGGCCGGCCCCGGGCAGCCGTCCCGACCCTGGCCGCCGCCGTCATCGCACTGCTGCTCGTCGACCCTGCCCTGGCGGCCAACGCCGGCTTCGCGCTGTCCGCCTCCGCCACGGCGGGGTTGCTGCTGTTCGTCCCGCCGCTGCGGGATCTGCTGCGCCGGCACGGGGTACCGGGCGCGTTGGCCGAGGCGCTGGCGATCCCGGCGGCGGCCGAGTTCGCCTGCGCGCCCGTCATCGCCGGCATCTCCGGCACGGTCAGCCTCGCCGCCATCCCGGCGAACCTGCTCGCCGAGCCGGCCGTACCGCCGGCCACGATCCTGGGCGTACTCGCGGCGGTGGTGTCGGTGGTGTGGCCGGCCGGGGCGCAGTTCCTGGCCTGGCTCGGTTCCTGGCCGGCGCGGTGGCTGGTCGTCGTCGCGCATACCGGGGCCGGGGCGCCGGACGCCGTACTCGCCTGGCCCGGCGGTACCGGCGGGGCCCTGCTGCTGGCCGCGCTGCTCGTCGGGGCCTGGTGGGCGGGGCGCCGGCCGTGGGTACGGGTGGTCGTCGGGGTATGCGCGGTCGCGGCCGCACTCGGGGCGGTCCCCGTACAGGTGGCGGTGCCGGGATGGCCGCCCGCCGGTGCCCTGACGGTGGTGTGCGACGTCGGGCAGGGCGACGCCGTCGTCGTACCCGTCGGTGCGGGCAGCGCGGTCGTGGTGGACGCCGGTCCCGACCCGAACGGCGTGGACCGGTGCCTGCACGACCTGGGCGTGGACCAGGTACCGCTGCTGCTGATCACGCATTTCCACATCGACCATTCCGGGGGAGTCGCCGGCGTGTTCGACGGACGACGGGTCGGGCAGGTCGCGACGACCGGGCTGCCCGAGCCGGTCGAGGGGCATACCCGGGTGCTGCTGGCGGCGGCCGGTGCCCGTACTCCGGTGTCGGTGGTCGAGCCGGGGTGGAGCTGGGCGGCCGGGCCGGTACGCCTGACCGTGCTCGGGCCGGTCCACCGGCTGACCGGCACCAACTCCGATCCGAACAACAACAGCCTGGTCGTGCTGGTCGAGGTCGATGGCGTACGGGTGCTGCTGGCCGGGGACGCGCAGGTGGAGGAGCAGTCCGACCTGGTGGCCGCGCTCGGCCCGGAGCGGCTGCGCGCGGACGTGTTGAAGGTGGCCCACCACGGGTCGGCGTACCAGGATCCGGACTTCCTCGCGGCGGTACACCCCAGGTTGGCCCTGGTATCGGTCGGCGCCGGCAACCCGTACGGGCATCCCAACCTGGCCATGTTGGCGGGACTGCGTCGCGACGGTGCCCGGGTCCTGCGTACCGACCTGGACGGCGACCTCGCCGCTGTGGTTGACGGGTCCGGACTGGAGGTGGTCCGGCGTGGCCTACCGGCCGGTGCCCACCCGCCGTAATGAGCTCGGCACGGAGCTGGGCGACCGACTCCGCCGGCGGTCCGGGGTATGCGACGATGGCGCCGTGACAACGGCCCCTCCGCTGCTCTGCCTGGTCATCGGCGACGAAGAGCTGCTCGCGACGCGTGCGGTCACGGACCTGACGAGTACGGTCCGGGCGCTGGATCCCGAGGTGGACGTACGCGATCTGGAAGCCGCCGCGCTGGTCCCCGGGGAGCTTGCCGAGCTGCTCAGCCCGTCGCTGTTCGGCGGCCGGCGGGTCCTCGTCCTGCGCAACGGGCAGGACGCGAAGAAAGAGCTGGTCACGGCGCTGCTGGAGTACGCCCGGGACCCCGACCCCGACGCCTGCCTGGTGGTGATGCACGCCGGTGGCGCCAAGGGGAAGGCGTTCGCGGACGGCCTGCGGGCGGCGGGCGCGACGGTCGTCACCGCCGGCCGGCTGACCCGGCACCGGGAACGGATCGACTTCGTCCGGGACGAGGTACGCCGGCTCGGTGGCCGGTGCGCCGAGGACGCCGCCGAGGCACTGCTCGCCGCGGTCGGCAACGACCTGCGCGACCTCGCCGCGGCGTGCGCCCAGTTGATGGCAGACACCGGGGGACGGGTGAGCGCCGAGACGGTGGCCCGGTACTACCGGGGACGGGCCGAGGTCAGCGGGTTCACCGTGGCCGACGCGGCGATGGTCGGGGACGTACCGGCGGCGTTGGAGGCGCTGCGCTGGGCGCTCGCCGTCGGGGTCGACCCGGTACCGATCGCCGATGCGCTGGCCGACGGGGTCCGTACCTTGGCCCGGGTGGCGGCGGCCGGTCGGGGCAACGCGTACCAGCTCGCCTCGTCGCTGGGCCTGCCCGCGTGGAAGATCGAACGCGCGCAGCGGCAGTCCCGGGGTTGGAGCGCGGAGGGTCTGGTGGACGCGATGCGGGCCGCCGCCGACTGCAACGCAGCGGTGAAGGGCGGCTCGGAGGACCGGGGGTACGCCCTGGAGCGCGCCGTCTTCGCGCTGCGCGCGGCCCGTAGCGGTTCGGCCACCACCGGCGGTACCCGATGAATGGCAAACGGCCGGTGTACGCGCGGGCGCTGCGCCTGCGCTACCTGCACCCCGGCGGGCTGCTCTGTTTCCTGTTCTTCGAGGGCTCGATCGCGCTGGGCGTCCTGCTCGCGCTGGCCGAGTTCGCCCCCTGGTGGGGGATCATCGTGCTGCCCCTGACCGTCGCGCTGATGGTCAAGCTCAACGATGTCGTCGCCGCCA
>VAXX01000109.1 GCA_005885115.1 Actinomycetota bacterium
GCTGCCCGAGCGGCCGTACGACCACATCGGGGTTCACCGGCAGCAGGACGGGAACTGCTACGTCGGGGTGGCACCGCTCGCGGGGCGGGTCAGCGGAAGCATGCTGGGCCGGGTGGCGGACATCGTCGAGGCACACGGGAGCACCCGGGTGCGGACCACGCCGTACCAGAAACTGGTTGTCCTGGACGTCGCGCCCGACCGGGTGGAGAGCCTCGTGACGGCGCTGCGTGACATCGGCCTGGAGGACCTGGAGAAGCGGCTGGCTGACCTGGACGTCAACATTTCGATCAATGTCAATGGTTGCCCGAACGCGTGCGCGCGTACCCAGGTGGCCGACATCGGGCTCAAGGGCCAGCTCGTACCGGGGCCGGACGGGGAGCTGGTCGAGGGGTTCCAGGTGCACCTGGGCGGCGGGCTGGCCATGGCCGCCGGCGAGCAGGCGAGCCTGGGCCGCAAGCTGCGCGGCCTGAAGACCACGGCCGACGAACTGGTCGAGTACGTCGAGCGGCTGGCCCGCCGGTACGCGGCCGACCGCACCGAGGGCGAGAGCTTCGCCCAGTGGGTGACCCGAGCGGATGAGGAGGAGCTTCGATGAGTGAGCGCGTTTCTCCGCTGTACTGCCCGTACTGCGCCGGAGAGGACCTGCGGCCACACGGGGACCAGCACGGCACCTGGGAGTGCCGTTCGTGCACCCGCGTCTTCAAGCTCACCTTCGTCGGTCTGGTGGTGTCGCAATGAGGTACAACGTTGACGAGTTGCGGGAGATAGCCGCGCGGGCGGCGGTGGAGTTGGACCGCGCGCCCGCGGAGAAGATCGTCGAGTGGGCCGCCGACACGTTCGGCGAGCGGTTCTGCGTGACCAGTTCGTTCGCCGACGCGGTGCTGAGCCACGTGGTGTCCTCGGTGGTGCCCGGGGTCGAGGTCATCTTCCTGGACACCGGCCTGCACTTCGCCGAGACGCTGCGGGTACGCGACACGGTGCAGAAGACGCTGCCGGTGGTGGTCAAGTCGATCAAGCCGCGGCTGTCCCTGGCCGAGCAGGACGCCGAGTTCGGCCCCCGGCTGTATGCCCGCGAGCCCGACGAGTGCTGCGCGATCCGCAAGGTCGAGCCGCTCAACCGGGCGCTGGCGAACTACGACGCCTGGGCCGCCGGGCTGCGCCGGGACGAGGGGCCGACCCGGGCCAACACGCCGGTGGTCGGATTCGAGGCGGCGCGCGGCAAGGTGAAGGTAGCGCCGCTGGCGTACTGGACCGAGGCGGACGTCCAGGCGTACATCGACAAGTACGACATCCCGGTGAACAGCCTGATCAACCAGGGGTACGCCTCGGTCGGCTGCTGGCCGTGCACGCGGCGGACGGCACCGGGCGAGGATCCGCGCGCCGGGCGCTGGCCGATGTTCGACAAGACCGAATGCGGCATCCATGCCGCCTAGCCGGTCCGACCGGCGCAATCCTCTCGTGCTCGTCGCGCACGGGAGCCGGGATCCGCGGGCCGCACGGTCGACCTGGGCGCTGGCCCGGGCGGTCGGGGCGGCCCGTCCCGGTACCCGGGTGGAGACGGCGTTCCTCGACTTCGAGGTGCCCGGGCTGGTGGCCGCGCTGCGCCGGGAGGCCGACCGGGGGCAGCGCGCGGCCACGGTGGTACCGCTGCTGCTGACCGCCGCGTACCACGGGCGGGTGGACGTACCGGGGGAGATCGAGAAGGCGTCGGCGCTGGGGCTGTCGATCGGCCTGGCGCCGGTGCTGGGCCCGGTGGCCGGCGCGCGGTCCGACGCGGTCGCGCTGGATCTGGTGGTACGGGCGTTACGTCGCCGGCTGGACGAGGTGGACACCGGTCCGGTGGACGGTCTGGTGCTCGCCGCGGCCGGCAGTCGGGAGCATTCGGCGCTGGTGACGGTGGACCTCGTCGCGCGGGCGCTCGGGGAGGCCGCCGGGGTGCCCTGCGTGGCCGGGTACGCCTCCGGCGCCGGCCGGGATACCGCCGAGGCGGTCCGGGCGGTACGCGCCCGGGGCGCCGTACGTGTCGCGGTCGCCAGCTACTTCCTCGCCCCCGGGCTGCTCTACGACCGGGCGGTGGACGCCGCGCTGGCCGCGGGTGCCGTGGTCGCGGCCGCGCCGCTGGGCGACGCCCCGGAAATCGCCGAGCTGGTACTGGCCCGCGCCAACACGGCGTGAACGTAGCGACACCCCGGAGTTATCGCGGCTCCGGGGTGTCGCTATGGTGATGCGTGTGCGGTCGGTGGGGAAGGACTCAGAGAGAAGCGCGGACGCGCATTCCGCCGCGCCGCTTGACCGCGCGGCGTTCCTCTTCGCTCATTCCGCCCCACACGCCGGCGTCCTGACCGGAGTCGAGCGCCCACTGGAGGCACGCGTCGGTCGCGGAACAGCGCCGGCAGACCGCCTTGGCCTGCTCGACTTGCAGCAGGGCCGGACCGGACGTCCCGATCGGGAAGAACAGCTCCGGGTCCTCATCGCGGCAGGCAGCACGGTGGCGCCAGTCCATGGCGGCAACACTCCTTGGTTGGTGGATCGATCGCGGTGCGCTTTTCTTTATCCGTCTCGCGGTGCCGATACCCAGCGAACGACCAGGTAACCGACGCGCGTGAGCAGGCAACAGGGCCGTAACTCAGTTTGCTTGTGAATACTTTCACGAACCCCCGCGATGTCAAGGGGGATACTCAGAAAAAGTCCGTCCGGGTGAGCGAATTCACGGCCCGTTTGTCCCTTTTCGTGGTGAGATTCCCCGCCTGACGAGGGCGTGACAACTAGTAATGAATGTAGTACTCTATGTCGGCTCTCGCCAGCATTTCCGGCACGTGTTGCATACCTGGCTTAACTAGCGACGCTAGCAGAAGACACGAACAGCGCACGGTACGGACGTGAAGTGGACCTTCTCCCGGGCTCCGAGGTAGTCCCCGTCGAGCTGGAAGGCCACCGGTTCGTTGGAAAGCAAGGTGAACTCGGGCAGGTCCTGCCAGCTCAGGACGTGCTTCCCGGTCGGCCCCTTCCCAGCACGTGGGACGAAAAGCTGGTACAGGAACCGGCTCATCCCCGGCGTGGTCAGACTGCGCAGGGCGACCAGGTCCAGACCCCGGTCGAAGGACGCGTCCGGACAGGCGTCGATGCGGCGGGTACCGAAGTAGGTCGACGGGCTGGTGTTCTGCACGATCACCGTGGCGAGGTTGGGATCCGGCTCCTCGCCGGGCTGCTCGAGCGTGATGCGCGGCGTACGCCGCTTCGTGGTGAAGGCGAACTGGGCGGCCAGGGTGCGGGCGTACAGCCACGGGGACGAGGTGTCGCCCTGGTGCCGGGCACGCTCGACCCGGGAGATGACCTCGGCGTCCAGGCCCAGCCCGGCGCAGAAGGTGAAGTACCGGTCGTCGGCCCGGCCCAGCCCGATCGACCGGTACCGGTTGGCCCGCAAGGCTTCCAGGAGTACCCCGGTCGCCTCGACCCAGTCGCCGGGCAGCCCGAGCGCCCGGGCGAAGACGTTGGTGGAGCCACCGGGTACCACGGCCAGGGCCGGACCCGTCGCGGGTACCCCATGGGCCAGCAGCCCGTTGACCACCTCGTTGACCGTACCGTCGCCACCGAGGGCGACCACGACGTCGAGCCCGTCGGCCGCGGCCTGCTCGGCCAGCGCGGCCGCGTGTCCCCGCCGCTCGGTGTGCACCACCCGCAGGTCCACCTGACTGCGCAGCGCCTGTACCAGAACGTCGCGCACCCGCCCGCTGGTGGTGGTCGCCTTGTGGTTGACCACGAGAAGCGCCCGCATGGCTGGACTGTACCGGCCCCACCGTATCGTCGACACCGTGGAGCAAGGGGATCACGCGTTGCCGACCACGTTGCGCTGGGCCGTCGCGCTGCTGTTCGCGCAGGCGGTGAGCCTGGCCGGCCTGCTGGGCTTCCTGATCGCGGTGATCGGCGGCCAGCGCCTGGCGCGGCTGGTCGACCGGCGGCTGCTCCCGTTCGAGATCCTCGCCCTGGTGGTCGCGGTCGTGCTCGTGCTGCTGGGCTGGCAGCTCCGCCAGCGCCGGGCCTGGGCGCGCGGGCCGGTCGTCGCGCTGGAGCTGCTGTTCGTGCCGATCGGGTACTACCTGGGCGGGTTGACCGTCGGCGGGATCCTGACGATCGTCAGCGCGCTGGCCTGTGTCGGACTCCTGATCGCGCCGGCATCGCGGGCCGCGCTCGGGATCCGTCCGTGACCTGGACCCCTTAGGCTGCCGCTGTGACCACAAGGCCCGGGCGGGCGCCCGCGTACCAGCTCCTCGCCGACGACCTGCGCGGCCAGATCACCTCGGGCCGGCTGCGGCCGGGCGAGCGGCTGCCCACCGAGCCGGAGCTGTGCGTACGGACGGGGGTCAGCCGCAGCACGGTACGCGAAGCCCTGCGGCTGCTGGCCAGCCAGCACCTGATCGTCACGACCCGGGGGGTCACCGGGGGCAGCTACGTGGCCCAGCCGGACCCGGCGACGCTGGCCGAGAGCCTGACCGGCGGGGTACGGATGCTGCTCGCGTGTACCCCGGTCGGGGTCAACGAGCTGATGGAAGTGCGGGAGATGCTGGAGGTACCGGCGGTGGGGCTGGCCGCGCTCCGGCGCACCGACGAGGACCTGGCGGTGCTCCGGCGGGCCATGTTCGACCCGGTACGCGACGACGTACCGACGAAGCTGGCCGCGCACCGGGCGTTCCACGCGGCGCTCGCCGCGGCGACCGGCAACCCGGTGTACGAGCTGCTGGCCCGCCCGCTGTACGCCGTGGGCAACGAGGGGGAGCTGGCCGAACGGGCCTCGTCCCGGCTGTGGCGGACGGTCGACGCCGAGCACCGGCAGATCCTGCAGGCGGTGGTGGACCGGGATGTCGCGGCGGCGGAGCAGGCCACCCGTACCCACCTGGCCAACCTCAAGGCCAACTGGCCCGACGTCTAGCTTCCGTTCTGCGGACTGCGGCGTTTGGTCAACCGGATCGCGGCCCGGCCGCCCTCGGAGTGGGCGCTGACCTCGCCGGCCAGCGCGGTGAGCACCTGCCAGGAGAACGAGTTGCCGCTGGGCAGCGCGGCCCGGTCGGCGACCAGGACGGACACCTCGATCGACAGGGCGTGGTCGGTGACCGTGAACTCGCTGGTGACGTCGGTCTGGGCCGGCGCGATCGCGAGAAGGATGGCGCACGCCTCGTCGACCGCGATCCGCAGGTCCTCGATCTCGTCGAGGGTGAACTGGAGCCGGGCGGCGAGTCCGGCGGTCGCGGTCCGCAGCACGGCCAGGTAGCTGCCGTCGGCGGGGACCACGAGGACCACGACGTCGGTGCCCTCGGTCGACGGGTCCGGCGCGAGCTGGGTCACCATGCCTCCTGGCGCGCTGCGCTCACCGTGCCACCCCCTGCCGACACTCTAAGAGGTCGCGGCCACCACGAACGCCCCTGACCGCCGGTACGGGCGCGGCAAGTCTGCGGCCGGCACGCTGTGGGCGTGCCGGCCGACGGTCAGACGGAGGGGTGAGCGGGCTCACGCCTGCTTGGTCTCCCAGAAGATCTTGGAGATCTCCTCGATCTTGCCGAGGAGCTGCTCGGCGACGGCCGGGTCGACCGAGCCCTTCGAGCCGCTCGCGCCGGCGAGCTTGGTCGCCTCGTTGAACAGCTGGTGCAGGTGCGGGTACTTCTCGAAGTGCGGTGCCTTGAAGTAGTCGGTCCACAGCACCCACAGGTGGTGCTTGACCAGCTCGGCCCGCTGCTCCTTGATGATCAGGGCCCGGGTGCGGAACTCGGGGTCGGCGTTGGCCTGGTACTTCTCGCAGATCGCCTTGACCGACTCGGCCTCGATCCGGGCCTGGGCCGGGTCGTAGACGCCGCACGGCAGGTCACAGTGGGCCCGTACGACCGTCCGTGGGGTCAGTACGCGTGGCAGTCGCATCAGGATCCTCCCGAAGATGCTGCGATGATCGCTCTCGTCGAAAACCCTACTCCTGGGCGGAGGTGCGGGCGAAATGGACCGGCTGTTTCCGGTACTCGTACGCGGTCCGTCGATGGTGCCGGCACTTCGGGACGGCGACGCGCTGCTGGTCCGCCGGACCGGACGGGTACGACCGGGGGACGTGGTCGTGGTGCGGTTCACCGGCGTACCGGGGCTGTCGGTCAAACGGGCCGTCCGGCCCGTCGAGGGCGGCTGGTGGGTCGAGGGGGACAATCCGTACGGCTCGACCGACTCCCGGGAGCTCGGCCCGGCCCAGGTGGTGGGGCGCGTGGTGCTGCGGTGGTGGCCGGGCATTTCCCGAGTAGGGCCGCGTCGCTGACCCGCACTATGCTCGATCGGTACCCGGGCGATCCCCGTATGCCAACGAAAAGCAACGACGCTTTTGGAGCATTCATGTTCGTCGACCCCGTGTTCGACCTGCACCGTGGCGGGAAGATGGCGGTGACCTCGACGGTACCGCTGGCCACCCGGGAGGACCTGGCCCTGGCGTACACCCCGGGGGTGGCCCGGGTGTGCGAGGCCATCGCCGCCGACGAGTCCCTCGCCGACACGTACACCTGGGTCGGGCACACCGTCGCCGTGGTCACCGACGGCTCGGCCGTGCTCGGGCTGGGCAACCTCGGACCCCGCCCCGCCATGCCGGTCATGGAGGGCAAGGCGGTGCTGTTCAAGCAGTTCGGCGGCGTGGACGCGGTACCGGTGTGCCTGGCCACCCAGGACGTCGAGGAGATCATCGCCACGGTCACCGCGCTGGCACCCTCCTTCGGCGGGATCAACCTGGAGGACATCGCCGCGCCCCGGTGCTTCGAGATCGAGCGCCGGCTCGACGAGGCGCTGCCGATCCCGGTGTTCCACGACGACCAGCACGGTACGGCCATCGTCGTACTCGCGGCGCTGCGCAATGCCGCGACGGTACTGGACCGGAAGCTGTGCGACCTCCGGGTGGCGGTCAGCGGCGCGGGCGCCGCCGGAGTGGCGGTCACCAACATGCTCATCGCCGGTGGCGTGAACGGCGATCAGGTGATCGTCTGCGACTCGCGCGGAACCCTCCACAGTGGACGGTCGGAGCTGTCCGGGGCAAAGGCGGACCTGGCCGCCCGTACCAATGCCGACCGGGTGACCGGCGGGATCGCCGAGGCGTTGCGCGGCGCGGACGTACTCATCGGCGTGTCCGGCGGAACCATCGCGGAGCCGGCGCTCGCCGGCATGGCCCCGGGCGGCATCATCTTCGCGTTGGCCAACCCCGAGCCGGAGGTGCACCCGGAGATCGCCGCCCGGTATGCCGCCGTGGTCGCCACCGGCCGCAGCGACTTCCCCAACCAGATCAACAACGTGCTCGCCTTCCCCGGCGTCTTCCGGGGCGCGCTGGACGCCCGCGCCACCCGCATCACCGAGGGGATGAAGATCGCCGCGGCCGAGGCGATCGCCGCGGTGGTGGCCGAGGAGCTGCGGCCCGACGCGATCGTCCCGAGCCCGCTGGACCCGCGGGTCGCCCCCGCGGTGGCGGCGGCGGTCTACGCGACCGCGATCCGCGACGGGGTGGTGCGCGCCTGATGCTGGCGGTCTATGCCTCCGAGATCAACCCGGACAATCCGCTCGCCGGCCTGACCGTCGGCGACCTCGACGAACCCAAGACCCCGGACGACTGGGTCACCGTCGAGGTCCGCGCCAGCTCGCTCAACCACCACGACCTGTGGTCGCTGCGCGGGGTGGGCCTGGGAGCCGACCGGCTGCCGATGATCCTGGGCTGCGACGCGGCGGGCGTCGACGCCGTAGGGAACGAGGTCGTGGTCTATTCGGTGGTGGACGACGAGAGCGACCTGGGCCGCACGATGCTGTCCGAGAAGTGGCCGGGCACGCTGGCGCAGCGGGTACGGGTACCGGCGGCCAATCTGGTACCCAAGCCGGCGCAGCTCTCCTTCGCCGAGGCGGCGTGCCTGCCGACCGCCTGGTTGACCGCGTACCGGATGCTGCGTACCCGGGGCCGGCTCGGCGAGGGCGGCTCGGTGCTCGTCCAGGGTGCCGGCGGCGGGGTGGCCACGGCGGCGGTCGTCCTCGGGCTCGCGCTCGGCGCCCGGGTCTACGCGACCAGCCGCGACCCGGACAAGCGGGAGCGCATCGCCGCGCTCGGGGCCAGCGCCTTCGAGCCCGGTGCCCGGCTGCCCGAGCGGGTCGACGTGGTCGTCGAGACGGTCGGCGCGGCGACCTTCGAGCACTCCCTCAAGTGCGCCCGGCCGGGCGCGCGGATCGTCGTCTCCGGGGCGACCGCGGGCCACCTGGCCACCGTGGACCTGCGCCGGGTGTACTTCCTCCAACTGGAGATCCTCGGCTCCACCATGGGTACCCGCGAGGAGCTGGTCGAGCTGCTGGCGCTGTGCGTGGACCGGGGCATCCGGCCGCTGATCGACTCGGTGTACCCGTTCCCCGAGGCCCGCGCCGCGTTCGAGCGCCTGGAGTCCGGCGAGGTGTTCGGCAAGCTCGTGCTGGACCACACGTGAGCGGTCCCCGGTTCGGCGAACAGGGCGGGTTGCTCACCTACGGGGAGTACCTGCACCTGACCGACCTGCTCGGGCAGCAGGTACCGGAGTCCGACCCACCGGCCCACGACGAGCTGCTGTTCATCACCATCCACCAGGTGTACGAGCTGTGGTTCAAGCTGCTGCTCGCCGAGCTGACCGACGCGCGGGACCGGATGCTGGCCGGCGAGGTCTACCTGCCCCGGGTCCGGCTGACCCGCTGCCACGCCGTGGAGCGGGTACTCATCGGGCAGGTCGACGTGATCGACACGATGACCCCGCAGGACTTCCTCGTGTTCCGGAGCAAGCTCGCCCCGGCGTCGGGCTTCCAGTCGGTGCAGTTCCGGGAAATCGAGTTCCTGTCCGGGCTGCGCGATCCCCTTTACCTGCAACGGTTCCGGGGCCTGACGGAGGTCGAGCGGGCCCGGTTGCAGCGGCGGCTGGCCGAACCGTCGCTGTGGGACGGGTACCTGTCATTGTTGCGGCACAACGGTTTCCGGGTCGACTCGCCGGACGTACGGTTCGAGGCGTACCGGGTCATCGCCGGGGACCGGGAACGGTACGGGCAACTGTGGGACCTCGCCGAGGCGCTGGTCGACCACGACCAGAACTGGTCGCTGTGGCGGGCCCGGCACGTACTGATGGCCGAACGGCAGATCGGCACCAAGCCGGGGACCGGCGGATCGGCCGGCGGGGCGTACCTGCGGTCCCGGATCGAGCTGCGCTTCTACCCGGAGCTGTGGGAGCTGCGTAGCCGCCTGTAGCTCCCCAGATCGTGCCAGCGGTCCGGCGCACCGGCCCTGGCCGGGCCCGGCCGCCCTAGCTTTGGGATGGGCGAGGTACGCAGGGGGAGTTGGGTGCGATGCAGACCATCGGTGAGGGCCGGTACGAGCTGGAGGCGGAGATCGCCCGGGGCGCGATCGGCACGGTCTGGCGCGCCCGGGACGTGCGGACCGGCGAGCGGGTGGCGGTCAAGCTCCTGAGGCACACCGCCGCGGCGCAGCCCGACCTGGTCGACGGGTTCCTGGCCGAGGCCCGGATCCTGCTCGACCTGCGCCACCCGTGCCTCGTGCGGGCCCGGGAGCTGGTGCGCTCCGGCGACCGGTACGCCCTCGTCCTGGACCTGGTCGACGGCCAGGACCTGCGCCGCCGGCTGCGGGCCGACGGGCCGCTCCCACCCGCCGTGGCCGCCGACGTGGTGGCCCAGGTCGCCGACGCGCTGAGCTACCTGAGCCGGCGCG
>VAXX01000306.1 GCA_005885115.1 Actinomycetota bacterium
CGAACGCCTTGCTGTTAGCCAACATGCGACACGCTCCTCAGCGTAGGGATGCGGTGGCCAGCTTGGCCGCGAAGCCGATGAACAGCGCGCCCACGCCGCTGGTGAGCGCGCTGGCCAGCGTGCGGCGCTCGCGGAACTGGGCGGCCAGGTAACTGCCGGTGAAGATCAACGTGGTCAGGTACGCGGCGCTGACCAGCTCGGCGATCGTGCCGAGCACCAGGAAGGACAGCGCCGGGTACGGGTAGCCGGGCTGCACGAACTGGATGAAGAACGAGACGAAGAACAGGATCGCCTTCGGGTTGAGCAGGCTGACCAGCAGCGCGCGGACGAACGGGTTGCGCTCGTCGGCCGGTACCGGCGCCCGCGCCGCCGGGGTCGCGCCCCGGAAGCGCCGCAGCGCCGCTCGCAACAGACCGAAACCGATCCAGCAGAGGTACGCCGCCCCGGCGTACCGGACGACCAGGAACAGCCCCGGTTCGGCGCGCAGCAGTGACGCGACCCCGGCAGCGGAGAGCGTCATCAGTACGCCGTCGCCGAGGAACACCCCGGCCGCCCCGGCGTACCCGGCCCGTACCCCGCGCCGGGCGGCCACCGACAGCACGTACATCGAGTTCGGACCGGGCAGCAGGATGATCGCGACGGTCCCCAGGACGTACGTCCAGATGTTGGTGATGCCCAGCACGCCTCCCATCCTCACCCGCGGGCGAGCCGATCCTCCAGCTTTTTCCCCGCCGTACTTGACCGCGTCCCGGTGGGGTACGAATAGGGCATGACCGCCGCAGACTTCGTACCCGCCGGTGCCGACCTCGAGGAGCTGCGCGCCGCCGCCCGCGGCTGCCAGGGCTGCCACCTGTGGGAAGACGCGACCCAGACGGTGTTCAGCCGAGGCGGCCCGGAGGCCCGGGTGGTACTCGTCGGGGAGCAGCCCGGGGACGTCGAGGACCAGCGCGGCGAGCCGTTCGTCGGCCCCGCCGGGGTACTCCTGCGCCGGGCCCTGGGCGATGCCGGCATCGACCCGGCCGACACGTACACCACCAACGCCGTCAAGCACTTCAAGTTCCGCCGGCAGGGCAAGCGCCGGATCCACCAGACCCCGGACCGGATCGAGATCCAGGCCTGCCGGCCCTGGCTGCTCGCGGAGTTCGCCCAGGTGAACCCGCGTGTCGTGGTGGTCCTCGGGGCCACCGCGGCCCAGGCGCTGCTCGGGCCGTCGTTCCGGGTCACCCGCCAGCGCGGCGAGCTCCTACCCTGGCCCGAGTCGGCGTACCACCCGGAAGACTTCGCCCAGCCCGGTGGTACCGCCAAGGTCCTGGCCACCCTGCATCCGTCGGCGATCCTGCGGGCCGATGACCGGGACACCGCGTACAAGGGCCTGGTCGACGACCTCCAGGTCGCCGCGTCGGCGCTGCGTTAGCGGCCGCGCTCGGCCACGGTGACCACGTTGTGCATCAGCACCATCGTGGTGACCGGGCCGACGCCCCCGGGTACCGGCGTGATCGCGGCGGCAACCTGCTCCACGGCGGCCGTGTCGACGTCGCCGACCAGCCCGCCGTCGGGAGTGGCGTTGGTACCGACGTCCACGACGACCGCGCCCGGCTTGACGTACCCGGCCGTCACCAGCTTCGGCCGCCCGACGGCGGCCACCAGCACATCGGCCTCCCGGGCCACGGCCGCGAGGTCCGGCGTACGCGAGTGGCAGACCGTCACCGTCGCGTGCCGCGCGAGCAGCATCAGGGCGGCCGGCTTGCCGACCACGTTCGAGCGGCCGATGACCACCGCCCGCCGGCCGGTCAACTCGACCCCCTCGTGGTCGAGGATCTTCAGCACGGCCGCGGCGGTCGCCGGGGCGAACGCCCCCGCCACCCCCGCCGCGAGCAGGCCGAGGGAGACCGGGTTGGCGCCGTCGACATCCAGCTCGGGCGGGATCACCGCGGCCACGTCGGGCAGCGTCAGGCCGTGGGGGAGCGGGGTCTGGCAGATCACCCCGTGGGTACCGGGGTCCGCGGCCGCCTGCGCCAGCGCACCCCGGATCGTCCCGGCGTCGCTGTCGTGCGGCAGGTCCACGCGGCGCGCGGCGATGCCCAACTTCTCGGCGGTACGCAGTAGGGACCGCACGTACCACGCGGTGCTCTCGTCCCCGGTGGCCACCACGATCGCCAGCCCCGGCCGGTGGCCCAGCGCACCGATCCGCCCGGTGAGCTCCGCGCCCAGCTCCGCCGCGATCTTCCGCCCGTCGATGAGCATCAGCCGCCGACCCCCTGCCGTACGTTCCCGACGATCTCCCGGCCCAGCTCGCCGGCGACCAGATGGACCGCGAGCTCCTTGCGTAGCCCGTCGCGTACCCCCTCGTCCTTGAGGGCGCCCAGGTTGACCTCGACGTTGATCGCGGCCGACTCCAGCGCGGCGCCGGCCAGCGCCGCGGCCACGCCCACGTCGGAGAGCACGTTGCGGTTGGACCGCCCGGGCAGCGCCGCGGCCA
>VAXX01000307.1 GCA_005885115.1 Actinomycetota bacterium
GAGCTTCGCATCATGGCCTCGCCGTGGAGCGCCCCGGCCTGGATGAAGACCACCGGCAGCCTGATCGGTGGCAGGCTCATCGACGATCCGCGTATCTACCGGGCGTACGCGCAGTACTTCGTGAGGTTCGTCCAGGCTTACGCCCGTGCCGGGATACCGATCGACGCGGTCACGGTCCAGAACGAGCCGCAGAACCGGACCCCGAAGGGGTACCCGGGCATGGACCTTCCGCTCGCCCAGGAGCGCACGCTGATCCAGGCGCTCGGGCCGGCGCTGCGGGCCGCCGGCCTGCGGACGAAGATCCTCGGGTACGACCACAACTGGTCGGAGCACCCCGACGACATCGCCTCCACCCCACCGGGTCAGAACCCGGAGCTGCACTACGCCGCCGACCTGCTCGCCGACCCGGCCACCGCGCGCTGGCTCGCCGGTACCGCCTACCACTGCTACTTCGGCGACCCGTCGGCGCAGACCCAGCAGCACGACCGGTACCCGGACAAGGCCGTGTACTTCACCGAGTGCTCGGGCGTGGTGTCCGCCGTACCGGCCGACACGTTCTCCGACACGCTCAAGTGGCACTCCCGCAACCTGATCGTCGGGACCACCCGGGACTGGGCGTCGACCCTGATGGCCTGGAACCTCGCGCTAGATCCCAGCTGCCGCCCGCACACCGGTGGCTGTGGCGTGTGCACCGGACTGGTGACCGTGGGGCCTGGCGGGTCGGTACGGACCAACGCGGAGTACTACACGCTGGGCCACCTCAGCCGGTTCGTCCGTCCCGGCGCGGTCCGGATCGCGAGCAGCTCGTTCGGTACCACCGGCTGGAACGGCCAGATCATGGACGTCGCGTTCCGCAACCCGGACGGCGGCGTCGCGCTCGTCGTGCACAACGAGAATGACGCGCCACGCTCGTTCGCCGTGACGGTCGGCGGGTACGCGTTCACCTCGACGCTGCCCGGCGGCGCGCTGGCCACCTACACCTGGCCGGGCCGGGTGGTACCCGCCGACCACCAGGTGCTGGTACCGCTGCCCCGCGACGGGGCGACCGCGCAGCCGTCGGGGCCGACCGATCCCTGCTGCGCCGGGGACGTCGCGGCCGGCGCCGTCGACGACGACGCGAGCACCCGCTGGTCGACCGGGGCCAGCCAGCAACCCGGCCAGTACCTGCAGGTGGACCTCGGCGCGCGGACGCGGGCCGACCGGCTCGTGCTGGACACCGGGGCGGCTACCGGCGACTACCCACGTGGCTACCAGCTCACGGTCAGCGCCGACGGGCGCCGGTGGAGCACACCGGTGGCCAGCGGCGCCGGGACCGGCCAGCTCACCGAGATCCGGCTGCCGGCACGGCCGGTCCGGTACGTGCGGGTCACCCTGACCGCGGCGGCCGGAAGTTGGTGGAGCGTCGCCGACGTGCGTGTCTACCGGTGAGAAGACCGGGCCGCCCGGACGGATCCGGCCGTCCGGGCGGCCCCGGTCTCACCGCCGCGTAGCAACAGATCCTGGACCGGGAGGGTGGCCGCGCCGAACGCGACCGCGTCCGCGCCGAGCTGGCTCAGCTCGATGGACACCTGTCGGTACGGCAGCTCCAGCGCGTGCCGGCCGGCCGCCACCCGGATCTCGGGCAGCAACTCGGCGCCCAGCACGAGTCCGGTCCACCCGCCGAGCACGATCAGCTCGGGGTTGAACAGGTTGATCAGGTTGGCCAGGCCGGCGCCGAGGAAGCCGGTGGTCTCCTCGAGGATCCGGGCCGCGACCGTGGAGCTGTGCCTCGCCCTGACCAGCGCGGCGATCTGCGACTCCTCGTCACCACCGGGTACCGGACGGCCGGCGCGGGCCTGCCGGTACCGGTCGATGATGCCCTCCGCGCCCACGTACGCCTCCAGACAGCCGCTGGAGCCGCAGCGGCACGGCCGCCCGCCGTAGACGATCGTCGTGTGCCCCCACTCGCCGGCGCTGCTGGTGAAGCCCCGGTAGCTCTGGCCGTGGGTGATGACGGCCGCGCCGACGCCCGAGCCGACCAGTACGATCACGGCGTGCTGGCGGCCGCGTCCGGCGCCGTACCACATCTCGGCCTGCCCCAACGCCTTCGCCCCGTTGTCGATGAACAGCGGCAGGCGGGTACCGGCGCGCAGGCTGCTCTCCAGCCGGACCTCCTGCCAGCCCACCGTCGGCGCGTGTACGGTGACCTCCGGCCCCTGCTCGACCAGGCCGAAGACGCCGATGCCGACGCCGAGGATGCGTTCCTCGGGGACCCCGGCCCGGCTGATCGCCTCGGTCAGTCCGGTGAGGATGCGGCTCACCACGGCCTCCGGCCGCGGGCGCGCGGACGGCAGCTGCCGGTCGACGAGGGCGCGGCGGGTCATCGCGAGGTCGAACAGCTCCACCCGTACCCGGGTCTCGCCGACGTCGACCCCGACCACGTAGCCGTAGTCCGGATCGACGCGCAACAGCGCCCGCGGCCGGCCGCCGTGCGAGTCGACCTGCCCGGCCTCGACGACCAGGCCCTCCTCGATCAGCTCGGCGGTCACGTTGCTGACGGTGCCGGCGCTGAGCCCGGTGTCCCGGCTGATTTCGGGCCGGCTGAGCGGTCCGGCCAGGTACAGCCTCGACAGCACCGTCGACCGGTTGGTCCGCCTCAGGTCGCGTACGGTCGTCCACTTCCGCTCCATGCCGCTCCTCGTCGTATCCCGCCCCGGGCACGATCTTCCCAGGTACGGGTCGGATGTCGCAGCACCGTCCACGTAGCCCGTCCCATCGAGGAATACGTATTTACACCGTTGACAACACTTTTTCGAAGGTGTGAAATAAGTATCCCTTAAGGCGCCAGATAGATGTCCATCGACGCCTTATCGGGTACCACGTGCGGTCCCCGCCGTACGCACCGCCCCCGGGCCTCCCATCCCCAGGGAGGTCACCACCCCGCCCC